>NZ_JAMJFW010000119.1:0-2065 GCF_023544405.1 Enterobacter cloacae complex sp. OE43NF | reverse complement strand
GGGGATTTATGCCCCAGCAAACTTTGAGTATTTACTCCTTGGTCATCATACAGACGTTCCGCTAATGAACGTTGTTCATGAAAAGTTGCTGGTGTGCCATCTCCCCAATTTATCTCTGCTTTATCACGGGCCTTACTGAAATTCATTGTTATGGTATTCGACTTCACCTGCGCTCCACGTTCTGCCATTGAGGTTGCCCGGAAGAAGTGGATTAGGTATGGACTCACTGCATAGTCACGGCAACGCACAACTACATCCCTCAAACTCCAGTCAATCGCGTTAAGTCTAAGGGATAGCGGGATCGCTAGCTTGCTCCCCGTCTTCTCCTGAACGACATGAAGATGGTCATCCCAAATATCGCTAAACTTCATGTTGGAAATATCCCCGAGCCGCTGACCCGTAACGAGCGCCAATAGCATTGCATTGCCCATGTATTGATGGCGGGCATCAGCTATCGCGAAAATCTTTTGCCATTCGTCGAGGTTTAGACGTTGTCGGCTAATCCGCCGGCGCGGTTGTTTTGTAGCCAGAGCCGGGTTATAACCCGGTGGTACCTCGCCATAATGTTGGGCTTCCTTGAAAACATCGATCAAAACAGAGCGGACTACCTGGGCCATCCTCGGTTGACCTTCTGCAACATAGGACTCCAGTATCTGGGCAACATCCCGAACATCGACAGATGAAATCAATTTCATTCCTACGCTCTCACGAAGTAGGGCTACTGGTTTAGCCTTTTGCTTATGAGTGTTTGGCCTGATATCACCATTCTCTAGTCTTTCATCCTGAATTTTCCAATAACGATCCAACCATGTATTCGTTGATATCGCTTTTCCTTTGCTGGAGGCGATCTTGTCACTTATTGCTAAAACCTGCCTGGTGCGCTGTTCAGCTAGTCGCGCATTAGCTTCTATTGCTATTGCTGTTGCTTCAGCCTCGTTAGTCCCGAGGCTATGAAATTTACCAGTTACAGGATGCTTATAGCGCCAGTAGATTTTATTGACCTTACGACTGTAGAGCGGATAAAGATTCGGTATCTTGACGTTGTTTTTACGTGGTCGAGCAGCCATCAGACAGTATCCTTTGAAGCATTGGCGAATCAGATTTTTTAATCACGGGCTGGGTTAAATTACCTGTAATCTCGGCATCTTCTCTTACCCGCCAGTATCTTCCTTCTTTGGTGGCCGGGGGAGTGAACATGCTCTCTTTAGCATATCGACGTAAAGTATTCAGACTTGGAGGATTACTCCGGTATTTTTCCGCAGCCCATTCTTCTAAAGTCAGCATTTGAAGCATGTGATTTACCTCATAATGGCCCATATCAGGGCCATTTTCTGAAATTAAAAAATCAGTGTTCAGTCAGACGCTGCCAGATTGCTGACACGTATTTGACCTGATGAAGAGCATCTGAAATAGCCTTGTGAGTTTCTCCATCAAATGGGATCTCATAGCGAGGCTCGCAGCCAACGGCTTTACCCAACTCGACAACAGTTCTTACATCCCGGTTATTCCAGAACTTCCATGGGCAGGTGATCCCCGTCCGGTCATAAGATGCCTCAAGCAGGACATTGTCATAAGTGGCACCATTCCCCCAGACCTGTACAGAATCAGGACCGTTAGCCGCATTCTCAGCTATAAACTCATTTAGTTGTAGCAAGGCGTCATCGAGCGGAATAGCATCATCCATCACTAACTCTGAACGAGCTTCAGGCGAAGCTTTAAGCCAGAAGATTATGGTAGATGCATCCGGAACCCCGCCGCTGGCCATGGCAGATTCTAGGCTAATCACTTTGTAAAACTCCGATCCGGTATTACCTGTTGATGGATCAAAGAACACGGCTCCGATAGATACGATTGGTGAATCAGCCTTTTTGCCAAAAGCTTCAATGTCGACCATAAGGTGTGTATAGAGCAGTTGCGTCTTGGTATGGTTATGATGACCGGAATCATTATTTATGGCAGCTGTGCTGCTGTAAATTTCAGTAGTGCTTGTGCCTGAGAAAGATTCTTTCGAGCCTTCTGATAACGTAAAGTTTGAATCGCCACGGATAATCTAGACACTTCCGAG
>NZ_JAMJFW010000118.1:0-2066 GCF_023544405.1 Enterobacter cloacae complex sp. OE43NF | reverse complement strand
CTGTTATGGCCGCGTTTATCTCATTCCACGCCTGACACTCAGTTCCGGGTAGGCAGTTCGCTCCAAGCTGGACTGTATGCACGAACCCCCCGTTCAGTCCGACTGCTGCGCCTTATCCGGTAACTATCGTCTTGAGTCCAACCCGGTAAGACATGCAAAAGCGCCACTGGCAGCAGCCACTGGTAACTGATTTAGAGGAGATAGTCTTGAAGTCATGCGCCAGTTAAGGCTAAACTAAACGAACAGTTTTGGTGACTGCGCTCCTCTAACTAGCCAGTTACCTCGGTTCAAAGAGTTGCTGCTCTGAGAACCTTCGAGAAAACCGCCTTGCTGGGCGGTTTTTTCGTTTTCAGAGCAAGAGATTACGACGAGACTGAATGAATCTCAAGATTTCATTTAGCCTGCCACCCGATCATTCAAAGTTTTGGCGTAGTTCTGACCCGCTCCCCGTGATTTTTACATACCCACCACGGGGGCAATAAGGTTTCTATTGCGTTTTTTCGATAAAACCCGTAGGTTTTAGAGGTGATTAGCTGAGAGGTTCCGCTCCACAAGAGAGATATAGCGAGATGATTCGTCCGCTGAATAATCCTAACATCTAGTAACTTAGCTTACGCTAAACCATGGCCCACAGGGCAATGTATGGACTATGACCTGCTCCCCGTGATTTGTTACATACCCACCACAGGGCATTATTTTTTTTTGATGATATGTACAAAATCAGTGGTTAGGAATAATCTTAGAAACCTTAACAAACACACACACAAACAGTGGTTATGCTTCATCTCATTACAATAAGTAACGACAGTATCATGCTAAAAAAAGATGATATTACCTTTATAAAATCATAACAGGCTGTTTTTGTTAAATTAATCAGGAATTTATGGACTGGACTTTACTTGCTATCGCCATTGCTCTACTTGTTGTAGCTGTCTACTCAGGAATCTCATACTTCAGAGAAAAAAAAGCAATCAGTCGTACATTTAGGCGTAGGCGATAGCGCCCTATTTACCATAATCCCTTCTTACGCGCACCGCGAAAACGCGCTCAGGGCGTTTCTGCGCCTTCAGCCACAAAAGAGCACGTCTTACCCCCAGAAAACCGCCCGGAATCGCTCTGGTGAGTTTTACGGGGGTGAATGACTATGCACCGTAGTGAATACCACGCTGTTTCGCCCTGAACTCCCCACAAAACCGACGAAAGTGGCAATCAGCGACGCGGCGCCCGCGGACGCGACCAGGTAAATTCCGCCTGCTGCCGCTCCTCCTCACGCGCAGATCGCTGCCGTTCTGCCTGGCGCTGCGATTCGATCTGTGCACGAGCCCTGTTAAGGACAATGTGCCTGTTGGGCTGATTCAGCTTCTTGCCTGACGCTCTCTCAGCGGCGGCAACAGCATCGTCGAGAAATCTTTTCTCGGCGGGCGTCAGGTTTATCAGTCGTTTCATGGCGATCTCCGGTCAGAATAACTCTGCACAGTCTGCCAGACACGGCGAACCTCATGAAGAACCTGCAGCCGGGAACAGCCCTGAGATATCGTTTTGGTGCCGGCATCGTGATGGCGGTACTCCAAAAACACATCTTGTCCCGCTTTCAGTTTCTGAATTTGCGGGTTCCGGGCGCAGCGCCGGACCAGTCACGTAGCGCTAGCGGAGTGTATACTGCCTTAGTATGTTGGCATGAGTGCGATAATCAGGAAAGCGCCTTATGTGGCAGGAGAAAAATGCTGCAGCAGAGCGTAAGCAGAATATGCGATACAGAAGATATTCCGCTTCCTCGCTCACTGACTCGCTTCGCTCGGTCGTTCGGCTGCGGCGAGCGGTGCCGGCTTACGGGCGGGGCGGAAATTTCCAGGAAGATACCAGGAAGAAACTTAACAGGGAAGCGATGAGGCCGCGGCGAAGCCGTTTTTCCATAGGCTCCGCCCCCCTGACAAGCATCACAAAATCTGACGCTCAAATCAGTGGCGGCGAAACCCGACAGGACTTAAAGATACCAGGCGTTTCCCCCTGGTCGCTCCCTCGTGCGCTCTCCTGTTCCTGCCTTTCGGTTTACCGGTGTCATTCCG
>NZ_JAMJFW010000117.1:0-2067 GCF_023544405.1 Enterobacter cloacae complex sp. OE43NF | reverse complement strand
GCGTCTGGGCGCGGATAAATTTAGCCATGTTGAGAGCGGCAGATTCCTGACGGTTCACGTGTGTTTTTCCCTGTCTGGTTATCATTTCTAAGTGAAAACAGAATTCCGTCATTCTGGTGAATAGTCATGCATGGCGTTAAAATTTATCAGGCGCGTTTCTGGCGGGTTTTCGGGTGGTTTGTTGCCTGTTTTACCGGTTTCCCGTCAGAAACGCCCTGAGAGCCTCTCAGGCGGTGCACGCAACGGATGTTATGGTAAATCTGCCTCACAGACTGGTACAAAAAAGCCCCGCAGGGCTTTTTTGCTATGAGTTAGCCATATTTTCTTGCGAATTTTTCATCGGAATCGCATAGATAAATAATAAACTCAATAAACGCGATGATCGCGGGTATGAATGTCCAGCAAAAAATTAGATACAGGAATCCCTGTCCTATTTTACCTAAGTAAAATTTATGTACGCCAAATCCACCAAGGAAGAATGCTAATAGCGCGGCTGCGATTCTACTTTTTTCACCTGAACCTGAAGAGGCGTTTGTGGCTCCGCAGTGTGGGCATGACTTTGCTGTTTCGTGTATTTCCTTGCCGCATCCTCGGCAGTAAACCATTGAACTCATTTTTTATCCTCGAGCTTATTTTTAGTTGGGATGCATAATATCCGATGTTTTATAACGATATGCATCCTATATGCTCGGGTGGGATAGATTTCCATTATGGTGAAGGATCTTCTTGAGATCCTTTCTGTAGCGTCGTAATCTCTTGCTCTGTAAACGAAAAAACCGCCCAGCAAGGCGGTTTTTCGAAGGTTCTCAGAGCAGCAACTCTTTGAACCGTGGTAACTGGCTTATGAGGAGCGCAGTAACCAAATCTGTTCTTTCAGTTTAGCCTTAACAGGCGCATAACTTCAAGACTAACTCCTCTAAATCAGTTACCAGTGGCTGCTGCCAGTGGCGCTTTTGCATGTCTTTCCGGGTTGGACTCAAGTCGATAGTTACCGGAACAGGCGCAGCAGTCGGACTGAACGGGGGGTTCGTGCATACAGTCCAGCTTGGAGCGAACTGCCTTCCCGGAACCGAGTGTCAGGCGTGGAATGAGAAACCGCGGCCATAACAGCGGAATGACACCGGTACACCGAAAGGCAGGAACAGGAGAGCGCACGAGGGAGCCACCAGGGGGAAACGCCTGGTATCTTTAAGTCCTGTCGGGTTTCGCCACCACTGATTTGAGCGTCAGATTCTGTGATGCTTGTCAGGGGGGCGGAGCCTATGGAAAACCGGCAGCGCCAGGAACCTTTTCCCGTTGCCCTTCTTTCTCTCCTGCCCGTATATCGTACATCCTGTACTTTGTGCTACTTCTGCTCGCCGCAGCCGAACGCCCGAGCGGAGCGAGTCAGTGAGCGAGGAAGCAGCATATATTCTGTATGGCATTTTCTCCTTACGCGCCTGAGCCTTTTTCTACACCTGCTTTATGTAGCATCTATGTCAGGTGTTTCTGCGATGTTACATTTTAAGCCAGTATACACTTCGCTAGCGCTACGTGACTGGTTCAGGGCTGCGCCCCGAAACCCGCAAAGGACCGTCTTTTTGTTTTTTTACTGCTAAACTGTCAATATTTTCTTTCGGCTGCCGTTAACTGAGGTTTCCTTGTTTGGTTTTTCCTCTGGAATCCTGATGAATATGAGTGATGCTGAACGGCAGCTGGCTGTGTCAGTGATTTCTGACTGCTTACGCCAGTCCGGGGGAGACTCCGGCAAAATGATGCTGGATGCTTACTATCTGGTCTTATCTGAGAAAGATCCCCGGGTCAGGGAGTGCATGTTGGCGTTCCTTGAATCTGTTCGTATTAAATATGTCACCGCCTGAGTTTTTTTTCTGATTTTTGAACCATACTGTGCGTCAGGCGGCCGTCATGGATGATGGTCGTTGTGACATGTTCTATGTCACGGAAGATTGTTCCAATCTAACTTGACTTACCTTCCGGGCTAGCCGCCCGGTTTTTTTCCGTTCTTCTGACTGTACTCCAGAGCAGGTTTTGCCTTTTTTCTACTGCGCTTTCGGAGTATGACTAATT
>NZ_JAMJFW010000116.1:0-2068 GCF_023544405.1 Enterobacter cloacae complex sp. OE43NF | reverse complement strand
TGAGCTATTTCCTCACCCACGCCCACGTCGCCCACGATGTAGATCGGGCAACTGCTGTAAACAATGCGCAGTTCATCAATGACGGCGGCGAAGTTATTGCAGCTCATAGCGCAGAATACGGGCAGGGCGTGCCCCATAGCGACAGATAGCGCCATGCCGGAGGAAAAGCCCTCACAGACGACCAGCGGCGCACTATGGCGAGCCTTGTCGATATTGAACGGATAGAAGCATCCTCCACGCTGAGCCCCTTTCAGGCCACGTTTTGCCCCAGTGAATGACAGCTCAGTGGCTGGATTAGGACGCCCGCAAATTATCTCGATGGTGCTCATGCCCAGCTGCAACTCGTCATCAACGCGATACAAAGGCACGATCAGGCTGTGATTCCAGTAAATTCCCTTGCTGGATGCGCCTTTTTCAAAGGTGCGCCAGTTTGCGGCTTTTACGTCATCCGGGAGCGGTAGGGGCAGTGCGGCTGCACTGCATTTGCCCTGCCAGTATGGCGACAGCGCGGGATCGAGACTGGCCTTGTTATAAATCTGCGTAGCCTGCCGGATGGCAATCTGGCGCTGCCGTTCGTCAGCCTCCAGTGCTACCCGGTGGGCCTCTTCCATTTCCCGGCGCTGTGCTTCACGTCTGGCGAGGTCTGCGGTGGTGGGCTGGTATGAGCCAAATCGCCCGGCGTTAATCTCCGGGATAAGACCAGAATCACGCAGGAACGCGCCAGCCATGGAGAACGGGCTGAGTTTTTCGAGAGACTGAGGGCGGAGAGCGGCGCGAATAAGTCCCGCGTCAGCCGGGGCTGCATTAACGCCTGACGCGCTCCAGCGCTCGCAGATAGCCTGCGCATCGCTCAGCCTAAGGATGTTAGCCCAGCAGGCGATCTGCCGTACCTGCTGCACCCATTCCATGTAAGAGGGGGCGGGCAGTACGCGGGCCAGCGCTTCATCAAACACGCCGGGCCACAACAGGAATTCATCTTTGCTCTCGCTCATTCTCAACGCTCCGGGCGTTTTTGCGCCTTGATTGTTTTTCTTAGTTCCGGGGTTAGTAGCCAGTAGCTGCCTCCCGGATATGTCCTGCCATCTGGGGGAGGTAATTTCCCCGCCGCGATCAGGTTGTCCAGGTGGCGAACGCTGATCCTCAGTAATTCAGCGAGCGCCTTTCGATAAATTTTTTTCAATGGGTTGGTCTCTACTTCAAAAGGATTTGGCCCCGAAGGGCCAGAGGTACTTTCATGCCAAAAGCATTTTGCAGGTCATAAGGGCTTATGCGGTGATGCAGGTATCTCTACCCCGGAGAGTACCGCACTGGCCTGCGCCTTTCGCTCTCACGCCCCGTAATGGGTGGAGAGCGCACCCATCTAACCCCTCGTGGCTGGGGTGTCCTTCAACAAACTGCCGTTGAAATTGGTAAGCGGTGCCCTTGTGATTGCTCCGCCGTGAGCAATATAGAAAAAATTGCGGAATTGTGTCAAGATAAAAAACACGATAAAACCAGCAATGGCGCGGCTTACGGCGTATATGACGTAATGAAAGGCGGTTATAAAAATGGATTCTCCAACACCCGAAAAACTCCAGCTTGTCGGAGCCGTCGAGGCTTACCCGGATTTGATGCCCGGCATTCTGTTTGTCACCTGCCCGGATAAAGCAAAATCATGTGTCAGTGTCAGCACCTGCCAGCGTCTTCACGACGAAACGATAAGTCGTAAGGCAGACCCTGAGGCTTGCGCCAGACCATGCTCACGATGCGCTACGGGCGTGATTTTGTGGCGCGGTGAATCTTCACGGCTACCTCCCGTTAATATTGAGCATTGCCCTCGATGCGGGAGAACAGGGAGACTTGTTGGGAAGAAGAACGGCAGCAAGGCTACACCATGGAGCGTGTGTTGCGTGTCTTGCTGGAATCGCGTCGCTGAGAACAAAAAGGGCGTTGGAGCCCGTGGGAATCCGATCATGCAGCCGCCTCTTATGGCCCCGTGGCTTATCGGTCACGTTGAGGACGGCGTGCCTGTCTGGTCAGTCTGGATTGGCGACAGCCAAAGCGAGGCCATACAGCGCCTGCTGCTGCG
>NZ_JAMJFW010000115.1:0-2153 GCF_023544405.1 Enterobacter cloacae complex sp. OE43NF | reverse complement strand
GTGATGGTGATTTTACGTGTTGTACCCGTCGTATCGCCCAGTAACTCTGTGTTGGTGGCATAGGAACCCGTTGTGAGCGCCTGTGCTTTTGCCACCTGGTTCACGTTAACAACATAAGATCCGACGGAAGCGTCAGATGTAGTGGTAGCCGTAAATGCTGTGTTGGTGCTGCTCACGGAGGTTGAGTTCCATGTCGACGCTTTAGCCAGCGCAGCTGTTGCAGTCTGCAGTGAGGTCATGGCGCTCTGCAGCTTGCCGTAAGCACTTAATTGTGCGTTATACGTTGATTGCTGGGAAGTAATCGTCTTCAGCTTGGTCCTTTCTGCTGCATCTAACTGATTATATAAATCCCCGAGTCCTGCAGAACCTATCCCGAGGTTGCTGATAGTAGCCATGCATATTTTCCTTAAATCCGAAAGTAGTTCAGGACTCTTATCGGCCTCTAATAGTAAAAGTTTATGATGGTGGGAAAAAAATAATCCAAAGAATAGGCCTGTCATGACGCGTCAAATGAAACGATTGCACTTTAGATAATTCTCGGGGCGTCAATAACACAGATAAATGTGTGTCTTTTTTGTCATCTGCCGCGCGATAAAAAGACTCGAATAATAACCTAGAGATGAACTTTAATCGATTTTTTGAGAAATAAATTATTAATAATCATTACGTTAGGATTTTTTTAAAATTGATTCTAAAGTCTTTTCGGTACCCGTCGATAACCTTGTTGACGGTGAGAGACGCTGTGAGTGTTAGGCACCGGACCTAAAACCCAATTTTGAAGGAAAGAAAATTATGGCAGTTATCAATACTAACCTGTTGTCCCTGACCACTCAGAACAACCTGAACAAATCTCAGTCTTCTCTGGGCACTGCTATCGAGCGTCTGTCCTCTGGTCTGCGTATTAACAGCGCGAAAGATGACGCTGCAGGCCAGGCGATTGCTAACCGCATGACCTCCCAGGTTAAAGGTATGACCCAGGCGGCACGTAACGCCAACGACGGTATCTCCCTGGTTCAGACTGCTGAAGGTAACCTGAACGAAATCAACACCAACTTACAGCGTATTCGTGAGCTGGCGGTACAGGCAGCTAACGATACAAATAAAGATACCGACCTGGCTTCTATCAACACTGAAATCACCCAGCGTCTGTCTGAAATTGACCGTATTGCTAACTCAGCTAACTTCAACGGCAAAAAACTGCTGGACGGCAGTGTCACTTCTCTGAGTATTCAGGTTGGCGCAGGCACAACCGGTGACGATACTATCACTATTGATAACAAAGTACTGATTGATGCTAAATCTGCGACTATCAGTGGTGGTACTGATATCAGCACTGCAATTACAGATAATGCCACTGCTAAGAAAGTAATCGATGCTGTGGATACTTCTATCAAAGCCGTTGATAGCGCACGTTCTAACATGGGTGCGATTCAGAACCGTTTCGAGTCAACCATTAATAACCTGAACAATTCAATCAACAACCTGTCTGCGGCACAGTCCCGTATCCAGGACGCTGACTACGCAACCGAAGTTTCCAACATGTCCCGCGCGCAGATCCTGCAGCAGGCTGGTACTTCTGTTCTGTCTCAGGCAAACCAGGTACCACAGACCGTTCTGTCTCTGCTGCGTTAATTTTACGCACGAAACCCCGCTTCGGCGGGGTTTTTTTGTCTCTGAATTTTGAGGACCCGCCTGTGAAACAGATCGTTATTACCCAGCCTAAACTGGTCGCAGATTTTTCCTGTGTCGGTGGGGAATGCCGTGAACATTGTTGTCAGGGCTGGACAATCGCATTTGATAAATCCTCCGTTAACCGCTACCTGAACAGTAAAAATGCCGAGATTCGTCAGACGGCGAAAACGGCGATAAAAGTCACCAAAAAACAGTATGGCAACTGGGGAGAAGTGATTTTCTCTACGGAAAGTAAAAACTGCCCGTTTATGGATACGGAAAAACTCTGCTCTATTCATAGCGCCATGGGTGCCCAAGCCCTAAGCCCAACCTGTTCGACGTTCCCTCGGACAAGCCGGGTTTATAAAAATGAAATCGAAAAATCGCTGAATCTCTCGTGTCCGGAAGTCACCCGACTGCTGTTGAACGATCGGGAGTCAATGTCGATGATGGAATCCATCACCATCCAGCAGGACGTCAAT
>NZ_JAMJFW010000114.1:0-2230 GCF_023544405.1 Enterobacter cloacae complex sp. OE43NF | reverse complement strand
CCCTTCTATCTGTTCCGAGTCTTCATTCCTGCCGTTCATCCCACAAGTGGTGGCACAGTCGATTGTATTCGGTAGCTTGAGCGCTTAACGAGCGTAGACGGTAGTTCTAACCGTCTGAAATAAAGAAGAACTATTTGAATAGGGCGTGTGAACGTTGGGAACATCTCCCCAGTGTTCCCGCCCTTTTTTATTTCCAGAATAAGAGGAAAGATGAAATTGGAACTTATCCTAAAGAGTCGAGGCTTGCATTTACAACTTAATGATACGAATGCCGAGCAACTACTGAATTTAGCAGCCGTATCGAGAGCACTTGATGTGAGCTATTCAAATTTAAGACAACTCATTTTCAAAGGAATGAGTGTATCAGATGCGCTTAATTATCTTGTGAACGAAAAGAAAGGCGGTGAATAATCATGCTTGAAATCCACACAAGTTCTATCAAGAACACGGTGAAATTTAGTGTTGATCGTAATTCAATGAAAGAAGCTATGGACGCTTTCGATCAAATTCAGAAGAAAGCTAAAGGCATTAAAGATCCCACGTTGAATATGAAAAAATTCAGCCAAGGGCTTAAATCTGCTGAAAGAGAATTAGACAAGCTGAATAAGAAAGCGTCAAAGCCTCGTAATAGCGATGAACGAGAAAAGGCAAGGGCAGCTAAGGCGCAAGCCCGTGTAGAGGCTCAGGCAGCGAAAGAGGCCGCAAGAAACGCACAGCGCCGTGAACGGGCTGAATTGAAGCTATTGGACACTGCCAGCAGCTTTAGAAGTATGCAACACCTTACCAACGTCGAATTAACCCAGGCGGCATTACAGGCCAGCAGGATCACTAAGGCTTATGCAGCAGGTACTATCTCATTACAACGCCAAAACAGCGAGATCAAACGACTCCAGCAGAGCTACAGACGCATTAACGCTGAGCGTAGGGCTGCGGCGAAAGCGGGAGGGGCTAACGCTCTTGGTGGCGGTGGTAAGGCTACAGGGGCTATCTCTGGCTCTCTGATGGGCTTAGGCACTGGTGCGCTTGCTGGCGCTGGTATTGGTGCGGCGGCTTACGGTGCTTATTCATGGGGGAAAGAGGCTGTTACAGCACAGGAAGAGCGTAGCGAAATTGTGCAACGTGCCAGATTGGGCGGTGTAGATTATAACTTTTTACAATCGTTAGGCCAATTTGCACAGGCTAATGGTATCGATAGCGGGATGGGAACCCAGGGAGCCAGAAAAAACCTCGATGTAGCAAAAGATGTTTCTGAAAAGCTCGCAGATGGTGCGTTGAATGCGAAACGTAATAAACAAGGTGAATGGACAGGAGCACCAACAGGTATTAACACCGCTTTGAATATGGGGTACACGCCTGAACAGCTTAAAGAATGGGCTAAAAATCCGTTTGGTTTTGTCTCTTCATATACCAACACAATGCAATCTAAAGGATTGAGCGAACAAGAAATTTTGCACAATCTTGAAGACCTCGGGGACGATCTCGGACTTTACGCCAAAGCCTTTATGAATGGCGGGAAGGCTCTTACTTATCAGGTGGACGTGCTCAAGCGTAACGGGCAGTGGCTGGATGAAGCACAGCAGGATCAGCTTGTGGCCTACCGTAAGTTTAATCAGGAGCTTAGCATTCTCTCCGATAGCCAGAAGCTGGCATTCTTCGAAGGGTTTATGTCAGAGATTGACCCTGAAACCATGCGAGAGTTTAAGGACGCTATGCAGGAGGCGTTACCCTTCTTTCAGGGTGTCGGACGGGCTGCGGGCGATGTGGTGGATGGTCTGATGAAGCTAACCAACTGGATCACAGGTAAGCTCAACCTACTCAATGGGGATAACACCTCTAAAGAAGCTGTTAGCCAGTATTACGGCACTACGTCAGCACCTGTACAGGCTGGAAGTAATCCAGTGGCTAACGCCTATGGAGCCAGCCAGCCGAAAGCGGATGGTCATGAGCATAATGTATTCGACACAGTGCGCGAATGGTGGAACGGGACAAGCGACGCTAAGGACGTGAGCAGCTACGTGCAGAGCACCAACGGAGATTACTCTCCTGTTTCGATGTTGAAACAGAGTGCAGCAGCGCCCGCTAAGCCAGCCAGTGCGCCGATCATGCAGCCTGTAGTATTGCAGAATCAGCTACCGGAAGGGCTTATCCATCTAACTATTTCTCCTGATCCGACATTCGGAAACATGCTTAATGCTACCGTTGATCAGCGTATCAATGATAACAATCAGCG
>NZ_JAMJFW010000113.1:0-2251 GCF_023544405.1 Enterobacter cloacae complex sp. OE43NF | reverse complement strand
ATGAATTCAGAAGAATCAACCCCGATATTTTCGGGGCAATTTTCTTGTTCGAAAAGAACAGTTTCTTTAGAGCCAATTTGAACAGATGCACCTTGAGGATTAGTGAATTCCAGTTTTTCACCGATGAAAATTTCTTTCATGGGATATCCTCTCTGTAATATTCTTTATTTAGTTAAGCCATCCACGCTTAGTTTTATTCTGACGACGAACAGGAGGACGAGCCTTAACACGCTGTGGCTTGTTTTCTTGTTCTTCTTTATGTTCGTATTCAACATCGTCAATAACTTCAGGAGCATCGTCCTGTTCGTTTTTGGCTATCTCTTTTGCTTGCATCTTGCGCCATTCATGCCATTTGATTTTTTCAAGCACTTGTAAGCGAGCACAATAACCGTAGTTGAAACAGTCCAGACCTTCGTTTCGAACACCGCCTTGTTTAATAACCCAACGAACGGTATTACCAGAGCGTTTTAATTCTTCGGACATAAGCTGTTCGCAGTAATCATCTGGAACATCATCAGAGATTTCGACTCTGACTGGTGTATTTACAGATTTAACGCTTCTGTTTAGCAGTTCACGAACTAAGTTTTTTCCTTGGTTAACACCAATCATATAAAGTTCATAACCACCAGTTTTCGTGATTTTCGTTGGAACATAAGGGGCATCTACACTCGAAGTACCTTTAATTGCTTTCAGGTTTGTCCACTGAGAGCAGAAACGATAGATTGTTTTCGTTGCTCGACCGTTTGAACTATCAACGTTAATCCAAGCGAGAGGAACCTTTCTTCCTGACGTTGTTTTAAAAGGTGCTTTAACGTATGCAAGCAATTCTTTATACGCAGGAGAATCGATAACCTCAGCGTTCATTGTCATAAAGCTACGATGTGCAAGAATATAAACGGTTCGTTCGTTATGACCCATCAGAGTTATTTCTAAACGGTCTTGCTGTTGGTCAACACCAGCTGTCATGAACAAACAATCTTCTGGAATATTACGAATACCGATATCAGTTTTCAGTTCGTTTAATTTACTGATTTCCACATCCTCGTTCAGATCATCAAAAGGCAATCCTAAAACGGTGTTATAGAACGTTGATAAACTGAATGTTTGATAAGCATTTTTGAAATCTTCAACAACGGACTTTATTGAACTCATAGGACTATACAAACGACTAACATGGAATCCTGCTGTATCAGATTCTGGATTAGTCACAATCCAATTACCGTTTGCTAATGCTCTTGTTCGTTGTGCTTCTGTGATTGTTTCATTACAAGAAGGACATTCAAGACGCGCAGTTTCTGGATCTGGTACTGATTTGCCATCTTGTTTAATCCAATCGAATTTGATGTTTTCCCAAACAATCTCATGAGAATGATCGCAATGAGGACAATCGATATGGAATTTACGTCTATCGGATGCTTCATATTGGGTATTGATAGCACCGTATTTGCCAGTAGGCGTCGAACTGATAAAGATTCGGGCGTCTGAACCGAAAGTTGTTGCACGCTGTTCGGCAATCATTATCGGATTGCCTTCTTCTGTATCAGTATCGACAGCATCAACTTCATCAAGCAGAAGCAATGGCAGAGTTTTACCGCGCAAGTGAGAAGGGGAGTTCAAACTCATGAAATACCAGAAACCACCATTTCGTAGCTGAATCTGACTGGTGTTATTAACTGCGTTTCTGTCGTTTTTATCAGTAACGATTTTCTGCATTTCTTCCGATGCATCAATCATCGGTTTAATTTTACCACTGAGCCATTGTGTCGTTTCTTTCGCTGTAGACTGTAAAACACCCGCGTTGCCTGGATCTGTAGCTGATTTATAGAACAGAACACCGTTCAGAATCGTCGTTTTGCCGATCTGTGCAGAAGTCATAAGAACGATTTTCTTCTTCTTGCCTTTGATAGCGTCAATCATTCCGCGCTGGAACTCAAAAAGTCGCATTGGCTGATCAGCGTATGGTCCATCAGGGAAGATTAAGTTCTGTTCAACCCATTCCGATGGAGTGTAATCAGCAGGAGGCATGATAAAAGTCTTTGATGCCTTTATAATTTTTTTGAGTTTTTCTAAGTTTGTCATATTCACCTCTGACTGTATTTATGAAAAAATCCATAAATTGTTTTAGAGGTCGCTTGCATCTGGATTTCCGCCTGTTAAAGTTCAATTCATCGAAACACGGGGAACAACGAAATGAAAACTGAACTGACTGTTGAAAACAAAATTGCTTCTGATTTAAACGCTGGGACTGAAA
>NZ_JAMJFW010000112.1:0-2495 GCF_023544405.1 Enterobacter cloacae complex sp. OE43NF | reverse complement strand
GCACCAGAATGACGCCATGCTCTTTTCACGCAAAAATCATCACCAGACGGGGAAAATCACCAGTGACCAGACAGGAATCCGCCGCCCTCAATATGGCCAAATTTATCCGCGCACAGACACTTCTCCTCCTTGAGCGGCTCGAGCAGATGGATCTGGATGAGGCTGCCGGCTGCTGTGAGCACCTGCACGATCAGGCCGAAGCGCTTTACGCCATGCTGAACGCACAGATAGGCGAGGAAAATGCGTGAAAATCGGTGAACGGGTGCGCAATTCAGTGCGCGGCCGTGAGGCGATGGCGGGGTGTCGGGGCGCAGCCCTGACCAGGGTATTTGTGATGCCGGCGCGTGCGCGGTATTACAAATGCACATCCTGTCCCGGAACGGACACCGGGAAACAGCAAAAAAAACCGGGCGGCACGCCCGGAACTCAATCAAGTTAGATTAGATTACTCTCACTCGTCCATAACAGCATCATGGAACGACGACCACCGTCCGTGACGGCCGCCTCGTTTAAGTATGGACAGAAATACAGAAAATGCTCAGGACGAAATGTAATGAATGCGAACGGATTCAAGAAATTCGAGCATGACAGTCCTTACGGCCGGTTCGGTTTCAGACAAAATCTGCCGGTATGCATCCAGCATCATGGCTCCGGCATCCCCTCCGGCACGCCGTAGCCAGACCGAAACAACGGACACAAGCAGGTGTCGCTCATCATCACTAAGAGTCATCAGGGCTCCGGAAGAAAAACCAAACATGGCTTACCTACTGTTAACGGCAACGCAGAAGAAAGGTTTACAGGGTAGCGGGCAGGGATGAAAAAAAAAAAATTGCAGTCAGGCCGGAACGGCTGCTGAACCGGTACAGGCGGGTTCCGGGCGCAGCGCCGGACCAGTCACGGAGCACTAGCGGAGTGTATACTGGCTTAAGATGTAGCATGGCAGTAACACATAGCATTAATGCCACATAAGACAGGCGCAGAAAGTGAAAGAAAACGCGTCAGGAGAAAATGTGATACAGAATATATTCCGCTTCCTCGCTCACTGACTCGCTCCGCTCGGTCGTTCGGCTGCGGCGAGCGGGACGGGCTTACGGATGGATCAGAAATTTCCTGGGGGATGCCAGGAAGATACTTAACGAAGAAAGCATAAGGCCGCGCCAAAGCCGTTTTTCCATAGGCTCCGCCCCCCTGACAAGCATCACAGAATCTGACGCTCAAATCAGTGGTGGCGAAACCCGATGCGGCTTAAAGATACCAGGCGTTTCCCCCTGGTGGCTCCCTCGTGCTCCCCCGCATTCCTGCCTTTCGGTTTACCGGTGTCACTCCGCTGTTATGGCCGCGGTTTCTCATTCCACGCCTGACACTCAGTTCCGGGAAGGCAGTTCGCTCCAGGATGGACTGTATGCACGAACCCCCCGTTCAGTCCGACCGCTGCGCCTTATCCGGTAACTATCAACTTGAGTCCAACCCGGAAAGACACGACTAATCGCCATTGGCAACGGCCATTGGCAAACAGGATGTGCGAGAGATGTCTCAAGAGTTCTTGAAGTGGCGGCCTTAGTGAGGCTACACTGAAAGGACAAATTTGGTGACATGTCTCGCACAAGACTGTTACCACGGTTAGGGGATCTGCCAGGATTACCTAACCTTCGAAAAACCACCTGCCAGGGTGGTTTTTTCGTTTACAGGGCAAGAGATTACGCGCGGAAAAAAAGGATCTCAAGAAGATCCTTTATAAATTAGACATCCAACCTCACAAAGAGGAATACTTAAATCATCTTGGTATATGTATCGGCCGGATTACATCTCATATAAGCCTCCTCCCCGCCTGACACCACACTTTGACCATAGCACCTCGCGCCTAACTCGATATACAGCCCACCATCAAGCCTCTTTTCACATAAAAAATGACCTATAGTTAGATGGTTAGTGACCAAAACTGATATGGATAAAAGGAGCTGGCTTTGAAAAAGATTTTTGTTTCAGTGTTCGCAGCGGCAGTTGCGCTTTCAGCCCTCACCGGCTGCACGCGCACAAGCTATGCCATACACACCAATGACGGTCGCACTATTGTCAGCGACGGCAAACCTAAAGAATCAGACTCAGGCCTGCTTGGCTATACAGACGCGAATGGTGTCAAACAGCAGATCAATAAAACCGACGTTAAAGAAGTCTCCGAAATTCCGCACTGAGCATCTTCTCCGAAAAAGGCCGCTAATGTGGCCTTTTTCTTTACCTGTGGTTCTCCGCCAAAATCCCAGCAAATTGCATCACCAAAGCTAAAAGCTTTCAGGGTTGTCTAAAAAGCACAAGACATAAGAGGAAGTGCGGTATTTTATAATCAAGCCCCCAAGAATTTACCATAACATCCGTTGCCCGCACCGCCTGAGACGCGTTCAGCGCGTTCCTGACGAAACCATGACAAAAACCACAACAAACCACCCCGGAACCCGTCAGAAACGCGCCTGTTAAATTTTAACGGCATGCATGACTAT
>NZ_JAMJFW010000111.1:0-2558 GCF_023544405.1 Enterobacter cloacae complex sp. OE43NF | reverse complement strand
TCTTGATTGATTTGATGGAAGAACTTAACAAAAGTTATCACGCGAGAATTGATATACGATAGATACCGAAAAGGGAGCTAGCGCTCCCTTTTTATTTGTTAGTTGATAGACCAAGACGACAAAGCTTGATGTCTTCTGAGGCAGTCGCAGGGTTGTAATCCTGTGTATTACAAACAACATAACGTGTTTTAACTTGATTGATGCTTACTGTGCTGTTGATGCAAGCTGTCAGTGAAAACGCTCCTACAATTGCAAGAGCGATTAATACGGGTCTTAGAAATTGTTGAGTCTTAGACATTCGCTGTCTCCTTGTTAGCGTGACGTGCTTTCTGTGCTTCTGACATTCTGCGTTTGGTTTCTTCTGATTTAGGACCAGTTTTGCGACCGCGTAGAGCATCACCGATTTTTTGTTTCGTATCATCAGAGCGAATCTGACCAGATTTTGCTTCTGAGATTTTACGACGAGTTTCATCAGAGACTTCGTGACCCATCATAGAAGCGGAGATTTTCGCGTTTCGCTGTTTAATTTGTTCTTCTGTCATTTTGTCAAAGACCTTACCACCGGAGTTTCCTTTAGAGATATTTAAAATATTAACTTCCGCTTTGCGTGCTGATTGAATGCATTCAGATTCGAAGTCATACGCTTCTTGTTCAGATTCAAAATTCTGTAGAACGATTTTATAAACGATATCTGAGTCGTTCATTTCAGCGAGTTTTTCCTGAACTCTGCGACCAGAACCGATATACGACATATCAGGCTGACCGTTGAAAGCCTGTTTGCCGTAATAAACGAACTGTTCATTACCGACACGAAAAACGGTTTTATAAACGCTAAAACCAGTTGGCTCAGATTTCAGTTCAGAACGGGTTTTGTAAGTAACGTTATTGATTGTTTTCTTATACATTTTGAGTTTCCTTAAAGTTTAATAAAAGAGTAAAAGTGATTGACATTCAGATGTTTTTCTGAATTACACTTGTATTTAGTAAACTAGGAAACTCTATTGATCTGATTCAATAACAGTGATAGCGAGCTGTAGGCGAAGCGACAACAATCAAGGTCGGTATCAAAGCAGGATGCATCAGGTTCAATCTGGTTGGTTTAGATGAACAGGTGTATCAAGATGGTCAGTAGAGCAGGGAGAAGCGAGGAGGGACAATAAGGTCAGTAAAGACGATAACGACCAGATCTCTATCAAAGACGGGGCTTGCCCGTTCGACGTAGCGATAGCGAAGGAGAACTCACTAACGCTATCTGATTTAAATAACGATCATTAAGTTTATCTGATTTTCAGATCTGGTTATAATGCAGTTAGAAGTTATTGATTATGATCAGAAAACAATATTGTGAGCGTCAGCGAACGCGCGAAGCGCTAATAATCGTATCTAGTAATAATTACTGATCATCAAGTTCAATATCTATGATCATAGCGATATGGATTAACTTCTATCTGTCGCGCTTCGCGCTAATGTTATTATTTATGGCTTCGCCAGTTCGCTTCGCTCACATCTTTGTCGCTTCGCTTTGGTTTATAGTGTTTACTGCTTCTACAGCCTTCCATATCATCTTTATCCAATTGTTCTTATAGGGCGATTTTTTCTAGGGTCCATGCGCTTCTCCGAGATGCATCGATGCGCTATCGATGCGTTTTATCAGTGCATCGATGCGCTTGCTCCGATTGATTTTGATCATTCAGTGCTGTACCGAGAATTATTTTACCAAGTTGTTTACGACTTTCACCGAGATGTATAAACAGTCTATGAAAGCAAATGAGAGTTTCTTCTTTCCTCGTTATGTTCTCTCGTTTGTTTACGCTATCGAATAGCCGATATAAAATAGCTATGTGAACAGCAAGTTCATTTAAAATTCCTTAAAGTTTGAAGCGCTCGCAAGAGCGCTCTTTTTTCAACACATCAAAAAGGTGAACACTTGTGAAAAAATCTAAATACCCATCTAAGCTCGTTATCGAAACGAAACTTGATAACGGTGATTCATTCAGAGCAATCTGCCGAGAGTTTGATATTTCTCCATCTTCTATGAAAAAATATTGTGACCGCATGAACATCAGAACTACTAAAAAGGACAAATAAAATGAAATTTGCAATCTTCGATAACTTAAACGGAACCACTAACGTTAGTCTGAACAGAAAAATCGTTAAGACTAACGAAATGACTAACAACAGAAACTTACTGAAAAACTTTATCAAAAGCTTTAACATTCACCGCAATCTTCAAGCGAAACTTCTTTCTAAAATTGAAAACGCTCTGACTGTTAAAAACATTCGTTCTTTCGAAATCGGTATGTCAGAACTGAACGACAAACCAGCTATCGTAGCGTATGCGAAAGACTTATCGAAAGCTGTTATCGTTTGCTGTGAAAGTCGCAACTGGAAAGCTCTAGGTTCAGACCTGACTATGATCAAAGCAAATGACAAACAAGAGTTCATTCAACAGTACGTTGGTGATTTTGTAGAGATTAAAGAAGAAATTGAATTTCCGACTGAACAGAAAGTTGATGTTCTTGCTTCTGAAATGGAAGAATTAAGAAAGGAGATTGAAG
>NZ_JAMJFW010000110.1:0-2739 GCF_023544405.1 Enterobacter cloacae complex sp. OE43NF | reverse complement strand
TATTACGCAGCTTCTGATGCGCAGCGTGACGACTGGATGACGGGACTGTCTGAGGGTTATACGAACTGGGTGGACGAAGCTACTGATTATTCTTCCATGGCCGCTGACGGCATGAAGCAGGCCATGGGTGGCGCGGTCACCACGATCACCGACATGCTCAATGGCAACGTTGACAGCTGGAAGGACTGGGGCGTGAGCGTACTGAAGATTATCCAGAACGTTCTGGTGAACATGGCTGTTGCTAATGGCGTCAGCTCAATTGGATCACTGTTCAGTTTTGGTGCCTCGTCAGCCGCAACCGCCAGCAGCGGTACCGCTATTCAGAATGCTGGCGCGAACTTTACCTTTAATGCGAAGGGTAATGTTTACGACTCTCCGTCCCTGAGCGCTTACAGCAATGGCGTTTTTCAGACGCCTCAGCTGTTTGCTTTTGCCAAAGGCGCAGGGGTTTTTGCCGAGGCTGGTCCGGAAGCCATTATGCCGCTTACGCGCGCCGCTGATGGTTCTCTCGGTGTTCGTGCGGTCGGAGGTGGCGGCGGTCAGTCTCTATCTTCGGCGCCACAGGTTTATATCACCATCGATGGTAACGGCAACACCTCAACGCAAACCTCACCTGGCCTTGAGCAATTTGGCGCTGAGGTCGGAAAATTTGTTGATCAGCGATATAAGCAGAATGTAATGCGTGATATCCGCCCCGGCGGTGACATCTGGAACGCAATGAAAGGAAACCGATAATTATGGCCATCGAAACTTTCACATGGTGCCCACGGATTAACGCGGAGGCTGATACAAGTTTTCGCGTCAGAAAAGCCCAGTTTGGCGATGGATATGAGCAGGTCTCAGGGGATGGATTGAACACCAGAACCCAGCAATGGACGCTCAACTTCACTGGCAACGAAACCTACATTTCGGCCATTAAATCTTTTCTCGACAGGCATGAAGGAACGAAAGCCTTTCAATGGAAGCCACCGCTCGAACCTTTGGGTTTGTATCGTTGCGAAACGTATAAACCCACCGGGCTTGGCGCGGGGAAATTCAACCTTGAAGCAACATTCATCCAGGCATTTAAACCATGAGCTTAAACGCAGATTATCAGAAGCTGGAATCCGGAAACGATGTTCGTCTGATTGAGGTGGACGGTTCTTCCTTTGGGCTTACGGACGTTCTCCGCTTTCACAATTACAGCATTCCCCACACAGAAGCGGAAATCATCGCCGCTGGTGGGGATGAGTCCAAGCTTCCGGCGAAACCAATCTGGTGGCAGGGAAATGAATATGCCGCCTGGCCATATCAACTGGAAGGTCTGGAGAAATCAACCAGTGGGAGCAATGCAACGCCATCCCTGACGGTTGCGAACATCGAAAGCTCCATTTCAGCCCTGTGTCTTGCGTATGACGATCTGCTGCAGGCGAAAGTCACTATTCACGACACAAAAGAGAAATATCTCGATGCCAGAAATTTCGCAGACGGCAACCCCACAGCAGACCCGACTCAGGAAAAGCTGCAGGTCTGGTATATCGACGGGAAAACGGGCGAGCTTGCCGGTGAAACCGTTGAATTTGTTCTGTCCAGCCCGATGGACCTGCAGGGGCAAATGATCCCGACGCGACAGCTTCATTCCCTGTGTACCTGGTGCATCCGGAATAAATATCGTACCGGCGACGGCTGCGACTATGCCGGCACGCGCTATTTCGACAAAAACAACAACCCGGTAAGCGATCCGTCGCTGGATGAATGCAACGGCACGCTGACGGCCTGCAAACTCCGATTCGGCGAAAATAACGAACTCTCGTTTGGTGGCTTCCCGGGCACGTCTTTGATCAGGAGTTGATATGCGTCAGAAAACCATCGATGCGATTATGGCGCATGCTGCAGCTGAATATCCTCATGAGTGTTGCGGCGTGGTGGCGCAGAAAAGCCGCGTTGAACGTTATTTCCCGTGCCGGAATCTTGCCGCGGCGCCGGAGGACAATTTTGTCCTTTGCCCCGAAGACTACGCAGCTGCTGAGGACTGGGGAACGGTGATCGCCATCGTTCACAGTCACCCTGACGCCACAACGCAACCGAGCGAACTGGATAAAGCGCAATGCGACGCAACGCTTTTACCCTGGCATATTGTGAGCTGGCCGGAGGGGGATTTACGCACCATCCAGCCGCGCGGAGAACTGCCGCTGCTGGAGCGTCCGTTTGTGCTTGGACACTTCGACTGCTGGGGACTGGTAATGAGCTATTTCCGGCAAACGCATGGTATCGAGCTCCACGATTACCGGGTGGATTATCCATGGTGGGAAAACGACTATCCGGACAACTTCTATCAGGATTGCTGGTATGAGTGCGGATTCCGTGAATTCGACGGACCACCGAAACCCGGCGATATGGTGATCATGCAGGTCCAGGCCGATAAGTGGAATCACGCGGGAATTCTGCTGGAGGGAAATATGCTGCTGCACCACCTGTACGGACATCTGAGCCAGCGCGTGCCGTATGGTGGCTATTGGCAGGAACGAACGATGAAGATTCTACGTTTCAAAACGCTAATCTGAATTCGCTGGGTCGGCATATTTCTGAAAGGGTACTGAGCCTGTTATCATTAACCTTCAAACACAAAGGGGGAAAAATGAAACGCTTAGCACTATTGATATTGGCATTTGTTGGAATGCACGTTGAGGCAAGACCAATTACTGAAGATGAAAAATCTGCAGTAGAAAATGTTATCAGAGAAGAAATGAAGGACCCTGA
>NZ_JAMJFW010000011.1:0-109494 GCF_023544405.1 Enterobacter cloacae complex sp. OE43NF | reverse complement strand
CACCGTCGCAACAAAAAGCGCGGTGAAACGCGGCCAAACCTACCAGCTGATGTATGTGGATGATTTGGGTGCGTATAAAACCCGCACGCTCACCAGCCAGTGATCGGAAAGACTCACCATGAAAATGAAACAAAACAGGCTCTGCATGCTGGCTGTCTGCTCGCTTCTGCTTTCGCATAAATCAGGTGCGGTAACGTTTGATACCTCCCTGCTTGCTGGCGCATCCGGTGAGTCCGATCTGTCACGCTTTTACGAAAACAACGCCATGCCAGCCGGTCCCCAGGAGATGGATATTTACGTCAACGGAGACTGGAAGGGGCGCTATACGGTGACCTACGGCGAGCAACAGGATGACGTTCGCCTTGCCTGGAAAGACGCGCTTATGCTGGGGATCAACACCAAAGCGATTCCGGCCCCCGCCATTACTGACGGCCAGGTGCAGCTGCACGATCTGGTTCAGGGCGGCGAGGTAAAAACGGACACCAGCACGCTTAGTCTGGGACTCACCGTGCCACAGGCGGCCGTCTTACGTACCGAAGAGGGCTATGTTGCCCCTCAGTTCTGGGACGAAGGGATCCCGGCGCTGATGCTCTCCTGGAACACCACCTGGTACAACACGCGAACAAAAGGCTCCGCCAAAGAGACCAACGATGATTTTTACGCCGGGCTGGATTCCGGGGCCAACCTGCTCGGCTGGCAGTTTCGCGACAGCAGTACCTGGCGCAAATCCGCCAGCGGTGACAGCAGCTGGCAGAATAACACCCGCTACCTTCGCCGCCCGCTGGCGGCGCTGAAATCCAACCTGACGCTGGGCGACTTTTATATTCCCGGCGATCTGTTTGATTCCCTTCGTGTACGCGGCGTGTCGCTGGCGTCCGATATGAAAATGCGCCCTAACTCGCAGCAGGGCTTTTCACCGGTAGTGCACGGCGTGGCGCGCACTAACGCCCTGGTGAAGGTAATGCAGAACGGTAACGTCATCTATCAGGAGAACGTTCCGCCGGGCCAGTTCACCCTCGACAGCATTCAGCCGACCGGTTCAGCGGGCGACCTGCTGGTGGTCGTGCGCGAAGCGGACGGTTCCCAGCAATCATTCACGGTGCCTTTCTCTGCCGTGCCCGGCATGCTCAAAGAGGGTGTGAGCGAGTACAGCGTGGTGGCGGGAAAGGTTCATCAAAACACCCTTGAAGCGGACCCGGCGTTCCTGCAGGCCACGCTGCGCTATGGCTTTAATAACCTGATGACCGGCTATACGGGCACGATCGTGAGCGATAATTATCAGGCGGGGCTTATCGGCACCGGCTGGAATTTGCCCTTTGGCGCGGTATCCGTGGATGTCACCCACGCCAAAACCACGCTGCAGGACAGAACCGACAGCGGCCAAAGCTTTCGCGTGTCGTACAGTAAATTTATCGATACCACAGCCACCAACTTCACGCTGGCGGCCTACCGCTACTCCACGAAAGGGTATTACAGCTTTAGCGACGCGCTTTACTCCCGGGAAGGGTATCAACGCCTGAAAGCACAGTATGACGAGTATGAAGATCGCTTCGGGGTCGCCCCGGAGATGACGATGAGCACCTGGGATGCCCTGCGCGCCGCACAGCCTAAAAACACCTTCACGCTTAACCTGAACCAGCGTCTGCCCGACAACTGGGGCACGGTGTTTATCTCGGGTACACAGCGCGACTACTGGAATTCCCGCCAAACCTCGCGCGAATATCAGGCCGGCTACTCCAACGCCATCGGCCGGGCCAGCTATACCGTCTCCGCCAGCCGGGTGCGCAACAGCGAGCGTGAAGAAGAGACGCGTTTTTACCTCTCCCTCAGCCTGCCGTTCTCGCTGTTTGATAACAACGCGTGGGTCACCTCCAGCCTGACGGCCAGCGACTCGCATTATGAACAGAGCAATATCAGCATGAGCGGCAACGCGCTGGCGTCGAACCGCCTGAGCTATACGCTCTCCGGCAGCAATGCGCGGGGCGGGAACAACACCGCCAGCGTGAACACCGCATACCGGGCAAACTTCGCGACGCTTGGCGGCTCCTACAGTGAATCCTCCGACTACCGCCAGATGGGGCTGAACGGGCGCGGCAGCCTGGTGGCCGTGCCGTGGCATCTGCTTGCCTCCAACGAAACCGGCTCCACCATGACCATTGTCGATGCGCCGCAGGCGGAAGGGCTGATGGTTAACGGCGACGAAAGTATCGTGACCAACCGTGATGGCGTGGCGCTGGTGCCTTACGCCACGCCGTACCGTAAAAATGCCATCACCCTGTCCGAAACGGCGAACAGCCGCGGGGCAGAAGTGCTGGGCAACATCGCTAACGTCGCCCCTTACGATGGCGCGGTGAACTATATCCGCTTCGATACCGACCAGCGCCAGTCCTGGATGCTGCGCGCCACCCGCCCGGACGGGGCACCGTTGCCGTTTGGTACCGAAGTGCTGAACGAGCGCGGCGAGTCGGTGGGTTATGTCGGCCAGGCCAGCGTGCTCTACATTCGCGCGGAACAACCACCACGTGAGCTTAGCGTTCATTTGCGTGGCGGAAATTGCACTATCGCCGCACCGGCGTGGGGACTGGAAAGCCCGTCCTCTGTTTGCCATTACTAACGGAACATCAACATGATACGGTTACTGACCTTTCTGTTTCTCGCCTGCGTCAGCGGGGCAAGCTATGCCACCTGTTCCGGGGGCAGTATTTCCTATGGTCCGCCGATCAGCGTCGATCTGTCGGATAAGCTGACGCCCGCCACGCCGACCTGGACCGGGAGCTTCAGCACCCAGTACAGCGGCTCGTTTAACTGCTCAACCGGCAACAGCGAGTTTTCTTACACGCCGATCCTCTCGACCGACAGTAAGTACGCCACCATTCTGGGCTTCAGCAATGACAAATACAGGGTGCGGGCGGAGATCACCAGCACGCATCCCAACAAGACGCTGAGCGCGAGCGGTAACCATACGGCTTCTGAACTGAACACGCCGTTTACCGTGCGCTTTACGCTGGTTGATCAGAGTGGTACGACCCTCTCGGGAGACACGGCGACCATGAGCGATGTCTTGTTCGTCAGCGATATGAGCGGCATGTCGTTCTGGGAGATCATTACCTGGCCGATCAATCAGCTGGTGAAAATCGTGCAGTGGCTGTTTAACGGCTTTAAGTGGCCATACGATAACCGGGATATGTTTGGCCAGCCGATGACCATCAAATATGCGCCGAAGCTGACCACCTGCTCTTTCGACAACGCGGGGCTGACGGTTCATTTACCTACGCTTGGTATCCCACAGTTGAGTGCCTCTGCCCAGCCAGGGCTGACGCCCTTTACGCTCAATATGAGCTGTCAGAATCTGGGGACAAACGGGACGTCTGACCGGGCGATTGAGATGTTCCTCTCCAGCACGCAGCTGCTGTCGACCGACAGTTCCGTACTGGTCGACACCAGCAGCGGTGCCGCACAGGGCGTGGGGCTGCGGCTGATTCAGCGGAATAACCCGCAACAGCCGGTCATCTTCTCGACCTCTACCACCAGCCGCGGAAATGCCACGCTGCTGTTCAACGTGGCGGCGGGCGGGGCACTGAGCAAGACGTTCACCCTGCCCATGGCGGCGTCCTATTATGTCTGGGCACCGGCGAAGGTCAGTCAGGGCAAACTCAATACGACGGCGACGCTGAATATTATCTACCCCTGATGCGCATCTGCCGGGACGCTGTCGTTCCGGCGAATCGATGCTTAACTCCCGATCCGGCCCGCCATCTGCAGGTATTTGATGAGTTCGCTGTGGTTGGTGAGGTTGAGTTTTTTCATCGCATTGTGCTTTTGGGTGGCGATGGTACTGGCCGAGCGGCTTCGCAGCTGGGCAATTTCGGTCACGGTGTAGCCTTCCACCAGAAGATGCAGCACCTCCCACTCCCGGGCAGAAAGCACCGAACGCGAGCGCGCGCCGGCGCGCATCATTCCCTTCAGATACGATGAGACACGCGGCCTGGCCTCTTCTGCTCTGAGCAGCGCCTGTAATTCTCTTTTCAGCTCGCCGGGCTCGTCCTGCAGGGAAAGGGTCAGCTCGTATTTCATCTCCAGCACCCTTTTTAATAATCCGTACTGTAATTCAGGCACAAAAAGCACACGCTTAACGTGGTGCGTATGACATAACATATTGAGCCGGTTACTGGTCTGTACGCTCCACGATTTATGGTTAAACAGATAACTGAACTCGGCCATAACAATATCGACCTGACCGTCGCTAATGGCATCAAAGAGCTGTTCTGTTGATTCCACTATTGATATTTGCAGAGAATATTCAGGCAGTAATTTACGCAGCGCATCGCTTATCATCTCCTGCAGAATATTGACCCGATAAAACACAATAATCCTGAGAGTGAATTCAGAAAAAATCATATTATTTCATTATTAACACGATAAAAGGAGACTGATAGTAGTGTAATAAGCCCATGCTCACAACTTATTCCCACCAGGATTTTAACGCCCGGGTGGCTAAAATTCCTGGCGAAGCAATACAAGTGGCGAACCAACACCCAAAACGTGCTAAAACCCCGTCTAAAAACCCCATAAAAAGAGCGTGTTATCCATATCAAACCTTAACAAACGCCATTTCTCAGGATAAAAATCTATCTCTAATATTATAAGAAGATTAAAAATATTATATCTCACCTTAAAATATTTTTTGAATTTTATCTTTCGATAATAAAAGGGATTGGCTTTACGCAATACATTCTCCTGGCATACATTTTATGCCATGTCTCGCGACAAAGGCATGGGTGACCGCACGATTCAAATTACTGTTTCTCTTACACGGACCGGGTGCCCAACTAAAGGAGAATGACCATGAAAGAAACAATACATGTGGCCGTTATTGATAGTTGTGAGTTCACAATGATTGGCCTGCAATATCTTGGCAACCGTGAACCTGACGCGCATCGGGATGTTATTTTCCATGGGTTCAGCAATATTGAAGATTTTCTCCTCAGCGAACGAACCTGGGACATCGTCATTTATGATCCACTGAATATCGGCAGTTTTATGATTACGCCCAATGAAGATATTCTGCGCATTAAAGAAAAACAGCCAGCGGCGAGGATCTATATCTATTCGTTATCCGTCGGTTTTCTGAAATTTAAGCATGTGGATGGGGTCATCAATAAGCGCGTGTCGCTGGGGGATATCAAGGCGATGTGGCAAATCCTGATGAGCCAGACGCCAAAAGCGTTAAACCATTACAACGTGAGCATTACGACGCGGCAGCGCCCTGCAAGGCTCTCCAACGAGGAAGCGAGCGTGCTGCGAGGCTACTCATGTAACCTGAAAACCAAGCAAATTGCCCGTCAGCTCGGCTGCAACGTCAGGCTGGTCTATTTCTACAAAAACAATGCCATGAATAAGCTGAAGGCCGTGCGGGGCCCCTCGTTCTATCAGAGCATTCGCTGGATCCTGAATTAACTTCCCGACCGTGTGTCGTTTGCCTTTGTTCCCGTGTCCGCGGGAACCTTTTTTTCTGCAGGTCTTGTCATGTACACCGTGCTTCCCTCTCCCCTGCTGCATGCCATCACCGGATTGCGGTTTCAGCCTTTAGTCGATTTGCATTCCGGCCAGGCGGTGGCGCATGAGGTTCTGGTGGAGATCCACAACGTGAATCTTGACGCACTCTTCGCTTCACTGCCCACCCGCAGCGCGCTGCAAATTTTTTTCTGGCAGGCCAATACGCTGCTGCAGATGCCGGACAAAGGCCAGTACTGGCTTAATCTCCCGGCAGACCAGCTGCTTGATGCTAAAGCCATCGACCTGTTGCTTGCGCTACGTCACCAGCAGCGCTTAACGATAGAAATTCAGGATCCGTTAACCGTGACCCGCATGAGTGCCGCAGAGCAACGCGGCATCCATCACGCCCTGCTTCAGCTTAAGGCGGCGGGCTGGAAAATCTGGCTGGATGATCTGACTCAGGAACTGGCAGACGACTATGCGCGTCTTGCTCTGCCGGTAGATGGCATCAAGCTGGACCGCTCAGAGCTGAGCTCTCCCGCCCGCTTTGACACACTGGTTCACTTCGTCAGAGAGAAGATTGCCCGGGCTGTTGTCGTCGAAGGCATTGAAACCGCGCAGGACTTACAGCGAGCCTGCGCCTCAGGGGCACGGTTTGGCCAGGGTTTCCTCTGGCCGGAAAGCCGGATAGATGCCAGCGTGACGGTGTAAATTCCGTGGGCATTACCAGCCCGGCACCGCTCCGCCGTTAAAAATGGTCTCCGCCGCCTTCGCTACCTCCGGTGACTGATAGGACTGGATAAATTCCTTTACGTTCTCTGCGTCTTTATTGTCTTCGCGCGTCACCACGATGTTCACGTACGGCGAGTTTTTATCTTCGATAAAGACGCTGTCATGCACCGGGGAAAGCCCGGTTTGCTGGATATAGGTGGTGCTGATGATGGCAACATCCACTTTCGGGTCATCCAGCACGCGCGGCAGTTGCGCCCCTTCCAGCTCCATAATGTTCAGTTTTTTCGGGTTAGCGGTGATATCCAGCACGGTTGGTAGCAGGCCCACGTCCGGTTTCAGGGTAATCAGCTTCTCTTTTTGCAGCAGGAGCAGCGCGCGACCGAGGTTGGTGGGGTCATTAGGGATGGCAATGGTCGCCCCGTCTTTCAGGTCAGACAAGGATTTGATTTTGCGGGAATAACCGGCCATCGGGAAGACGAAGGTATTCGCTACGGCAACCAGTTTGTAGTTATGCGCCTTGTTATCTTCTGCAAGGAACGGACGATGCTGGAAGACGTTAGCATCCAGTTCTCCCTGGTTGGTGGCATCGTTGGGCAGCAGCGAACCGCTAAACCCGACCAGCTCCACATCCAGACCGTATTTCTCTTTTGCCACTTTTTTGGCGACTTCAGCCACATCCTGCTCCGCGCCGTTGATCACGCCGACTTTAATGTGTTTGGCATCGCTGCCACTTTGATCGCATCCTGCCAGCAGCAGACCCGCGAGAACCAGAGCACCCAATCGAAGTTTCACAAGACCTATCCTTTTGATGAACGTTTCAGTGACTATATCGGCAACGAGGCGGTGAAATAAAAACCGAAAAGGAATCAATAAGAAGGATAGGTTATATGCGGTCTATTGCCGGGTGACGCTGCGCCACCAGGCATCGGCGATCACGACGCTGTTGTCCAGTCCTCAACGGCAAGCGCCTGCACCATTCTGAATGCATGATCGTTGGTCACTATTGTTGTACCCCGACTAAGAGCATGCGCAGCGATCAGTTGATCGAGATCGCCCATCACTCTCCCTCTCTTCTCCATTTCTGCGCGGAGTTCACCGTACGTTGCTGCGGCTTCACTGTCCCAGTCGCAAATAGTGATGGTTTTAAGGAACTCAAGTATTGTTTTTTGTAATCTGTCACTTTGCTTTTTGGCTATTCCATAAAGCAGTTCAGCCTCCGTCACGCTTGAAATACACATTTTTTCTATTGGGGTGCGAGAATAGTGCTTTATCACCCCGGGATGTTGCCTGACGAGGTGGCTTACTATGTTTGTATCCAACATATGCAGCATTTTCTAGAACCCTTCAAATGGATCTCTTGTTGTATAGCTCTGATTGCGTTCCTCTTTACTCAGGAAAGAATCAGGAACATCAGTCTGCTTCAATAAACGTAAAAAATTATCTCTGTGACGCTCCTTTTCCGATCTCGCAGTCAAGATGACGTTCCCTTCCTCATCTCGTCGGATGTAAACACTCTCCGTATCAAACATGAAATCAGCAGGCAACATCACTGCCTGACGTCGCCCCTTTTTGAAGAGTTTTGCTGTACGTTTCATTGCTATCTCCCTGGTTGAATGACCAGGCCGAAGCATGTGCCATCGCCCTCAAGGGAGGCAAGCGAGACGCGTCAATTTCAGAAAGCGACTCGCAATAAATAGCGGAATGACTAATGCAGAACCGGGCCTAAAGCGCTTTCGTCAGATAATGACGCTGCATGCCTGGATACGGGTAATCCTGCAAAGACATCTGCAGCTGGTACCCCTGTTTTTCATAAAACGGACGCGCCTGGAAGCTGACCGTGTCGACCAGGGCATGTGTACAGCCTTTACGTCGGGCTTCTTCTTCCGCCGTTTTGATAAGCTGGCTGCCCACGCCGGTTCCCCGTACGGTATCGCTCACCCAGAGATAATCAATATTCAGCCATTCACCTTTTCGTACGCCGATTAATCCACCCAGCATGACGCCCTTTTCGTCTCGCATGTAAACGCCAATATCACCACTAAAGTTCGTCATATCTAAAAACTGGGCGTTGTAAGCTCTTAATCCCACAAATAACTCTTCTTTTTCTGCGGGTGTGACTTTTTCTGTTATGCTCAGGTGCATATTTTTCTCCTTATTTTCCACGCAATCTGAATATCTCACAGGTTAACCTTCATAAAAACTCCTTATTTCCTCCATTTTTTAAATCCTGAAATATTCATTCAATATGTAAATAAAAAAAGCCTTTCCAATACGCACCCAAAACGTATAATGAGAACGATCATTCTCACTTTTTTACCCGGTAATCGACGATGAGCACAAAACTGGAAGAACGGCAGAAACAACGTCAGGACGAGATCATCACCGCCGCGCGCCGCTGCTTTCGCGCCAGTGGATTTCATGCGGCCAGTATGTCGCAAATCGCCAGCGAGGCGAAACTCAGCGTCGGGCAAATTTACCGTTATTTCAGTAACAAAGATGCGATTATTGAAGAGATGATCCGCCGTATTATCGATTCCCGTATCGAGGGAATGCAGGACAAAACGGTGGTGGAAGGCATGCCGCAGGCGCTCGCCTGGCGTCAGACGATTAACGAAGACGACGATGCGCTGATGCTCGAAATGTCCGCCGAGGCGACGCGTAATCCGCAGGTGGCCGCCATGTTAACCGCAGCCGAGGCCCGTATGTTTAGCAACGCCTGTGCGCACCTGAAAAAGCAGTTTCCTCATTTAAGTGATGAACATATTCGCTGCTGCGTGGAGATTACCGCCGTGATGATCGAAGGCACAATTTACCGTCGACTTACGCCTTTAAACGTGCCGTCAGAACAATTAGAGCCGATTTATCAGAATATTTTAAATATGCTTTTCACTGCGAAGTAATCGCATGTGAATAATTAACGGGAACAGGTAATTTCCCGGTTTACCATTTCTGGTTCTGCCAGAGATACGGTATCGCTGTGCCTTTAAAACGCCCTCCTCCTTGTTAAGCCATTAACAGGGCGGGCATCGTTCACCCTGGAAAAAGATGATGAAAAAGATAACAACCTCCATCGCCGCATTACTCCTCCTGACAGGGTGTGATAATGCGCAAACATCTGCTCCCCAACGTCCTCTTCCGGAAGTGGGGATTGTCACACTCATGAGCCAGCCGGTGTCCGTCGTCAGTGAACTGACCGGGCGTACCACCGCCGCAATGAGCGCCGAGGTTCGCCCACAGGTGGGCGGCATTATTCAGAAGCGGCTGTTCACCGAGGGCGATACCGTGAAAGCCGGACAAGCGCTGTATCAGATCGATCCCTCCAGCTACCGCGCCGCGTTTGATGAAGCCGCCGCGGCGCTGAAACAGGCGCAAGCGCTGGTGCAGGCCGACTGCCAGAAAGCCCGGCGCTATGCGCAGCTGGTGAAAGACGACGGCGTGTCGCGCCAGGACGCAGAAGACGCGAAATCCACCTGCGCGCAGGACAAGGCCAGCGTCGAGTCAAAGAAAGCCGCGCAGGAGAGCGCGCGCATTAACCTCAACTGGACTACCGTCACCGCGCCGATTGCCGGACGCATCGGCATCTCCTCCGTCACGCCCGGCGCGCTGGTGACCGCTCAGCAGGACACCGCGCTGGCCACCATTCGCGGGCTGGACACCATGTATGTCGACTTAACGCGTTCGAGTGCCGATCTGCTGCGATTACGCAAACAAACCCTCGCCTCGAACAGCGATACGCTCAGCGTCACGTTGCAGCTAGAAGACGGCAGCACCTACAGCGAAAAGGGTCGTCTGGCGCTGACCGAAGTGGCGGTGGATGAATCGACCGGCTCGGTCACCCTGCGCGCCGTCTTCCCGAACCCACAGCATCAGCTTTTGCCGGGGATGTTTGTCCGCGCCAGAGTGGACTAGGGCATCATGGATGACGCGATCCTGGCCCCTCAGCAGGGCATTACCCGCGATGCCAAAGGCAAAGCCACTGCGCTGGTAGTGAACGCCAGCAACAAGGTGGAGCAACGCCAGCTGGAAACGGGTGACACCTACGGCGATAAATGGCTGGTGCTGAGCGGTCTGAAGGCGGGCGACAGGTTGATTGTGGAAGGCACCGACAAAGTCACCGCCGGCCAACAGGTGAAGGCCGAAGAGATGAAATCCAGCGGAGGGAATGCCTGATGTTTTCCCGTTTCTTCGTGCGTCGCCCAGTATTTGCCTGGGTGATCGCCATTCTGATTATGCTCGCCGGGATACTGGCGATCCGCACGCTGCCGGTTGCGCAGTACCCGGACGTCGCCCCGCCGTCGATCAAGATCTCCGCCACCTACACCGGTGCCTCCGCGCAGACGCTGGAAAACAGCGTGACGCAGGTGATTGAGCAGCAGCTCACCGGGCTGGATAACCTGCTCTACTTCACCTCCACCAGCAGTTCGGACGGTTCGGTGAGCATTACCGTCACCTTTGAACAGGGGACCGACCCGGACACCGCGCAGGTCCAGGTGCAGAACAAAGTCCAGCAGGCGGAATCACGCCTGCCGACTGAAGTACAGCAGTCCGGGATCACCGTCGAGAAATCGCAGAGCAACTTCCTGCTGATCATGGGGGTGTACGACAAAACCGACACCGCCAGCAGCTCGGATATCGCCGACTGGCTGGTCAGTAATATGCAGGATCCGCTGGCGCGCGTGGATGGCGTCGGGAGTCTGCAGGTGTTTGGCGCGGAATACGCGATGCGTATCTGGCTCGACCCGGCGAAGCTGGAGTCCTACTCGCTGATGCCGTCAGATGTGCAAAGTGCGATTGAAGCGCAGAACGTGCAGGTTTCCGCCGGTAAAATCGGCGCGCTGCCCTCGTCGAACGCCCAACAGCTGACCGCTACCGTACGCGCCCAGTCGCGTCTGCAGACGGTGGATCAGTTCAAAAATATCATCGTCAAGAGCCAGTCTAACGGCGCGGTGGTACACATCAGCGATGTTGCACGCGTGGAGATGGGCAGCGAAGATTACACCTCCACCGCGAAGCTGAACGGCCACCCGGCCGCGGGGATGGCGGTGATGCTTTCACCGGGCGCTAACGCGCTCAATACCGCCACGGCGGTGAAAGAGAAAATCGCCGAGTTCAAAAAGTCGATGCCGGAAGGCTACGACGTGGCCTACCCGAAAGACAGCACCGAGTTCATCAAAATCTCCGTTGAGGATGTCATTCAGACTCTGTTCGAAGCCATTATCCTCGTGGTCGTGGTGATGTACCTGTTCCTGCAAAACATCCGCGCCACGCTGATCCCGGCGCTGGCCGTTCCGGTGGTTCTGCTGGGCACCTTTGGCGTACTGGCGCTGTTCGGCTACTCCATCAACACCCTGACCCTGTTTGCGATGGTGCTGGCGATAGGGCTGCTGGTGGATGATGCCATCGTGGTGGTGGAAAACGTCGAACGTATTATGCGTGATGAAGGGCTGCCCGCCCGGGAAGCCACGGAAAAATCGATGGGCGAAATCTCCGGTGCGCTGGTAGCGATTGCCCTGGTGCTCTCTGCGGTGTTCCTGCCGATGGCCTTCTTTGGCGGCTCCACCGGGGTGATTTACCGTCAGTTCTCGGTCACCATTATCTCGGCGATGCTCCTTTCCGTGGTGGTGGCATTAACCCTGACGCCTGCGCTGTGCGGCTCGATTCTGAGCCACACCGCCCCACATAAGAAGGGCTTTTTCGGCGCGTTTAACCGCTTCTACAGCAAGACCGAGCATGGCTATCAGAACAAGGTGCTGCGCGCCCTGCGCCGCTCCGGCGGCATGCTGGTCATCTACGCTCTGCTCTGCGGCGCGATGGGGTTCGCGATGCTGAAACTGCCGGGCAGCTTCCTGCCGACGGAAGACCAGGGCGAAATCATGGTGCAGTACACCCTGCCAGCAGGCGCGACGACGGTCCGTACTGCCGAAGTCAGCCGCCAGGTGCGCGAGTGGTTCCTCACCAAAGAGAAAGCCAACACCAACGTTATCTTCACCATTGAGGGCTTCAGCTTTAGCGGCAGCGGCCAGAACGCCGGGATGGCGTTTGTCTCCCTGAAAAACTGGTCCGAACGTAAGGGGGATGAAAACACCGCTCAGGCCATTGCCCTGCGCGCCACGCAGGAGCTGAGCACCATCCGCGATGCGACCATCTTTGCCATGACGCCATCGGCGGTGGACGGCCTGGGCCAGAGCAATGGCTTTACCTTTGAGCTGATGGCGAGCGGCGGCACCGACCGCGACACGCTGCTCAAGCTGCGTAACCAGCTGATTGGCGAGGCGAATCAGGATGCCTCCCTGCACGCGGTTCGCGCCAACGATCTGCCGCAGATGCCGCAGCTTCAGGTGGATATCGACAACAATAAAGCCGTGTCGCTGGGGCTCTCCCTGAGCGACGTCACCGACACCCTCTCCAGCGCCTGGGGCGGCACCTATGTGAATGATTTTATCGATCGCGGCCGCGTGAAGAAGGTCTATATCCAGGGCGACAGCGACTATCGCGCCGTGCCGTCCGATCTCAACAAATGGTATGTGCGCGGTAGCGACAGCACCATGACCCCGTTCTCCGCCTTTGCCACCACCCGCTGGGAGTATGGCCCGGAAAGCCTGGTGCGCTACAACGGCTCGGCGGCGTATGAAATTCAGGGCGAGAACGCCAGTGGTGCCAGTTCCGGTACGGCGATGAGCAAAATGGAGCAGCTGGCGAATAATTTGCCGTCCGGCAGCACCTGGGCGTGGAGCGGGTTGTCCTTACAGGAAAAACTGGCGAGCGGCCAGGCCATGAGCCTGTATGCCCTCTCGATCCTGGTGGTGTTCCTGTGTCTGGCGGCGCTTTATGAGAGCTGGTCAGTACCGATTTCCGTCATCCTGGTGATCCCGCTTGGGGTGCTGGGCGCGGCGATTGCCGCCTCCCTGCGCGGCCTGAACAATGATGTCTACTTCCAGGTGGCACTGCTGACCACCATCGGCCTGTCGTCGAAGAACGCCATTCTGATTGTTGAATTTGCCGAGGCGAAAGTCGCCGAAGGCTACTCCCTGACACGTGCGGCGCTGCGTGCTGCCCAGACGCGTCTGCGCCCCATCATCATGACCTCGCTGGCGTTTATTGCAGGCGTGACGCCGCTGGCGATTGCCACCGGTGCAGGGGCCAACAGCCGGGTGGCGATCGGTACCGGCATTATTGGTGGGACGCTGGCCGCCACGCTGCTGGCGATCTTCTTCGTTCCGTTATTCTTTGTACTGGTGAAACGTCTGTTCTCCGGTAAACACAGCAACCGGAGGTCATAATGTTTCGTTTATCTGTTTTCGTGTTAGCGCTGATGAGCGCGGGCTGCGTCTCTTTAGATCCCACGTATCAGCGCCCGGCTGCGCCCGTCCCGGCGACGTTGCCGGGTGCGCACGGCGAAGCCACCGCCGTGGTGAGTCAGTGGCAACAGGTGATGAACGATGCGCGCCTGAAAGGCGTAGTGACGATGGCGCTCAACAGCAACCGCGACCTGCAAAAAGCGATTGCCGATATTGACGCCGCGCGCGCCCAGTACGGCGAAACGCGATCGTCCCTGTTCCCGACGGTGGACGCGGAGCTGAGCCACACCCGCAGCCGCACGCTGGCAAGCGGTGTCGCGACCAGCGATGAGGCCAACGGCACGGTCTCCAGCTTCGAGCTGGATCTGTTTGGCCGCAACCAGAGCCTGTCGCGTGCAGCACGTGAAACCTGGCTTGCCAGTGAATTTACCGCGCAGAACACGCGCCTGACGATGGTCAGCGAACTGACCACCACCTGGGTGACCCTGGCGGCCGATAACAGCAACCTGGCGCTGGCAAAATCGACGATGGAGAGCGCCGCCAGCTCGCTCAGGATAGTGAAGCGTCAGCAGCAGGTCGGCGTGGCGGCGGCTACGGACGTCAGCGAGGCGATGGCGGTTTACCAGCAGGCGCGAGCCAGCGTGGCGAGCTATCAAACGCAGGTAATGCAGGACAAAAACGCCCTTAATCTGCTGGCGGGTGACACGGTGCCGGACACTCTGCTGCCGGGTACGCTGGAGAGCCTGAGCGATAACGCCATCACGCTGATCCCGGCGGGTGTCAGTTCCAGCGCGCTGCTGCGTCGCCCGGATATTAAGGAGGCGGAGCACAACCTGCTGAGCGCCAACGCCAATATCGGTGCCGCGCGCGCCAACTTCTTCCCGACCATTTCACTGACCGCCAGTGCGGGCGTCGGCAGCGATTCGCTTTCGTCCCTGTTCAGCCACGGGATGAAGGTGTGGTCATTCGCACCGTCCATCACCCTGCCGCTGTTCAGCGGCGGTAACAATCTGGCCCAGCTGCGCTACGCGGAAGCGGAGAAGAAGGGATTGATCGCCACCTACGAGAAAACCATCCAGAGCGCGTTTAAAGACGTGGCCGATGCGCTGGCACGCCGTGAAACGCTCAGCGAGCAGCTTGATGCCCAGCGTGAATACGTTGCGGCCGAGCAAAAAACGCTGGATGTGGCGACCCGCAGCTATCAGGCAGGTGCCGGGGATTATCTGACGGTACTGACCGCGCAGCGGTCGCTGTGGTCGGCGCAGGAATCACTGATATCGCTGCAGCAAACCGACCTGGAAAACCGCATCACGCTGTGGCAGTCGCTGGGGGGTGGGATTGAATAAAGCAGATATGCGGCAAGTGGATTGTATGGAGGATTATTGAGGGCTGGAAACGTGCTTCTCGCCGGGTGGCGGCTGCGCCTTACCCGGCCTGCACAACATTTTTAACGCTTACGCACATCCGGAATGATCAAATCCCCGCGCAGCACGTACGACCCGAGCATCTGTGTTTTTTCCGTCAACCAGCTCACGATGCGCGCCGCCATGGCATCCATGGAATACTCAATGGCCGGGATCACCGGAATGCCTGGCAGATGCAGCGATCCGGCAAGGCTGAAGACCATGATGTCCTCCGGCACCGATTTATTAAACGCCTGCAACTGCGGGATCACCCGCTGCGCTTCCTGCTCGTCCGCAACCAGTAATGCGTTGAAATTCAGCGTGCTGGCGTTATTCAGCAGCTCCTGCAGCGCCACGGACGAGGAGGTCGCGTCCATAAACACGAGGTTGCGGTTGAAGGGCAGGAAATTTTTTTCCAGCGCATGTTTGTAGCCCAGCAGCACCTGATCGGCAAAGCCGCTACCGTGCGGATGGATCAGGGCAATCTGGCGGCGTCCCTGGCTGGTAAGGTAGTTACAGGCGGTTTCGGCGGCGAAGGCGTGATCGAACTGGATGCTGTTGGGATTTTCTGAGCCCATACAGTCAACCAGGATGACGTTATCCATGTCGATATCCAGTGGAAAACGCGCGCCAATCACCAGAATGTCATCGCAAAGCCCACAGGAGAGCTCTTCCAGGGCGTGCAGCACGTCCGCTTTGCTATGGGCGAAGCGCAGCAGCAGGTGTTTTTGATGCTGGCTGAGCTGTTTTTCCAGCGCGTACAGATAACCGGTCGTCTGGTTAATATTCTCCTGCGCGCAAATCACCCCGATACACCCCGTCGACTGGCTCAGCAGCGACTGCGCAATCACATTGGGCCGGTAGTTCAGTTCATCTACCGCTTTCAGAACGGCCTGACGGCTGGCTTCCTTTACGCCACGCGACCCACTCAACACTCGCGATACCGTGGCTTTCGACACCCCGGCAAGACGTGATACATCATTGATTGTCGACATCTTTTTCCCCTGACAGGCTTACCTCGCGCCTGCAAATTCCATTACCGCTACGGCTCACATTATAGCCAGTAAGGAGTATATCCGTTTCCGTTTTCCATGGAAACCGATTTTCCGTTTCCACTCAAAATGATGTCAAAACAGCCAAATTCTGTGACACACATCGGGTTAATTAGCCTCATATATAAGGGATCTTGATGGTTGTCACACTTCTGTCTTTTATAAATGGAAACCGGTTTCCATCTGATATCCAATCATTACCGCAATATCTATTTACATTTTGAGGATGGTTGTCGATGTTCAAGATTATGCTCTGCTGCTCTGCCGGGATGTCCACCAGCCTGCTGGTCAGCAAAATGGTCGATGTGGCGAAAGAACGCGGTTTGGCGGTAAAAATTGATGCGTACGGCGTTTCCGAATTTGATACGCAGTTTCCGCAATATCAGGTGGTGCTTCTCGGACCGCAAGTGAAATACATGTTACAGACACTCTCAGACAAGGCGGCCACAAAAGGCATTCCGGTCCAGCCCATCGATATGATGGACTACGGCATGCAGCGTGGCGATAAAGTACTGGACTATGCTCTGTCGCTCATCGAAGCGGCACACTAAAAGGTGTTCACATGAGTTCGTTATATCAATCCATGGTCGCGGTGATTGAGCAGTCAATTACCCCGCTGGCCGCGAAGCTCGGCCAGCAAAAGTATGTGATTGCCATCCGCGACGGCTTTACTGCCGCGCTGCCGTTTATGATCATCGGCTCGTTTATGCTGGTGTTCATCTTCCCGCCGTTCTCGGCGGATACCACCAACAGCTTTGCCCGCGGCTGGCTGGATTTCTCCCAGACTTATCGCGAACAGCTGATGCTGCCATTTAACCTCAGCATGGGCGTGATGACTTTCTTCATCTCGGTGGGGATCGGGGCGAGCCTGGGGCGTCAGTTTAATCTCGACCCGGTGATGTCCGGCCTGCTGGCCTTTATGGCCTTCCTGCTGGTCGCCGCGCCGTATGCGGACGGTAAGATCTCCACCCAGTATCTGTCTGGTCAGGGGATTTTCACTGCGCTGATCACCGCCATCTACGCCACCCGCGTCTATGCGTGGCTGAAGCAGAACAACGTGACCATTCGTCTGCCGAAGGAAGTCCCGACCGGCGTGGCGCGTTCGTTTGAGATCCTAATCCCGGTGATGGTGGTGATTGGCACCCTGCATCCGCTGAACCTGTTTATCGAGGCGCAGACCGGCATGATCATCCCGCAGGCGATTATGCACCTGCTGGAACCGCTGGTCTCTGCGTCTGACTCGCTGCCTGCCATTCTGCTCTCCGTGCTGCTGTGCCAGATCTTCTGGTTCGCCGGTATCCACGGCTCGCTGATTGTCACCGGCATCATGAACCCGTTCTGGATGGCGAACCTGTCGGCAAACCAGGCGGCTCTGGCGGCCGGTGCGGCGCTGCCGCACGTCTACCTGCAGGGCTTCTGGGATCACTACCTGCTGATTGGCGGCGTAGGCTCCACACTGCCGCTGGCCTTCCTGCTGCTGCGTAGCCGGGTAACGCACTTACGCACCATCGGCAAAATGGGCGTTGTGCCAAGCTTCTTTAACATCAACGAACCGATCCTGTTCGGCGCCCCCATTATCATGAACCCGATGCTGTTTATCCCGTTCGTGTGTGTTCCGCTGGTGAATGCGTGCCTGGCGTACGCGGCAACCAAACTGGGCTGGCTGGCACAGGTGGTATCGTTAACGCCGTGGACCACGCCCGCACCAATTGGCGCCTCATGGGCCGCCAACTGGGCGCTGAGCCCGGTGGTGATGTGTCTCATCTGTATGGTGATGTCAGCGCTGATGTACCTGCCGTTCCTGCGTGCTTACGAGCGTACGTTGATGAAAAACGAAGAGCAGAAAGCTCAGGCAACCGTCGGTACCGCTGAGACCGCAAGCAATTAAGTCAAAGAGGAAGCGTCATGAAATATACATTTCCCGATAATTTCTGGTGGGGCAGCGCAAGCTCTGCTCTCCAGACCGAAGGGACACGAGAGGGTGAAACCACATGGGATTACTGGTTTGCCCGCGAGCCGAACCGTTTTCACAACGGCGTGGGGCCGCAGCATACCTCCACGTTTTATCAGCACTGGAAAACGGACATTCAGCTGTTAAAGCAGCTGAACCACAACAGCTTTCGCACTTCTATAAGCTGGGCGCGTCTGATCCCCGACGGTATCGGTGAAGTGAATCCAAAGGCGGTCGAATTTTATAACCAGGTCATTGATGAGCTGATCGAGCAGGGCATTACGCCGTTTATCACCCTGTTCCATTTCGACATGCCGATGGCGATGCAGGAGATTGGCGGCTGGGAAAACCGGGAGGTGGTGGACGCTTACGCCCGCTATGCGCAGATTTGCTTCGACCTGTTTGGCGACCGCGTGCTGCACTGGTTTACCTTCAACGAGCCGATTGTCCCGGTTGAAGGCGGTTATCTGTACGATTTCCACTACCCCAACGTGGTGGATTTCCGTCGGGCGGCCACCGTGGCGTATCACACCGTGCTGGCCCACGCGAAGGCTGTCCAGGCCTACCGCGCCGGACATTACGCAGGTGAGATCGGCATCGTGCTCAACCTGACGCCGTCCTACCCGCGCTCGCAAAACCCGGCGGACGTGAAGGCGGCGCACATTGCGGATCTGATGTTCAACCGCAGCTTTCTGGACCCGGTTCTGCGCGGCGAATACCCGGCCGATCTGGTGGCGCTGCTGAAATCTTACGACCAGCTGCCCGCCTGTAAACCGGAGGACAGTTTCCTGATCGCGGAAGGGAAAATCGACCTGCTCGGCATTAACTATTACCAGCCGCGTCGCGTGAAGTGTCGCGACAGCGCGGTGAACCCGCAGGCGCCGTTTATGCCGGAGTGGTTCTTTGATAACTACGAGATGCCGGGCCGCAAGATGAACCCGTACCGTGGCTGGGAAATTTACGAGCCGGGTATTTACGATATTCTGGTTAATCTGCGCGACAATTACGGCAACCCACGCTGTTTTATTTCTGAAAACGGAATGGGTGTCGAAAATGAGCAGCGTTTTATTGAAAATGGCCAAATCAACGATCAATACCGCATCGATTTTATTTCCGGACATTTAGCCTGGCTGCATAAAGGTATTAGCGAAGGGTGTCACTGTCTTGGTTACCATATGTGGACGTTTATTGATAACTGGTCGTGGTGTAATGCGTATAAAAACCGCTATGGCTTTATTCAGCTCGATTTAACTACGCAACAGCGCACCATTAAAAAGAGCGGAGAGTGGTTTGCTGCCACCTCTTTACATAATAGTTTCGAGAAATAGAGAGAAAGACGATGATTGCCTTGGAAGAAGCCGTGATGGAAATCATCGTCAATGCGGGTCAGTCGCGCAGCCTGTGCTTTGAAGCACTGCACGCTGCGCGGCAGGGCAACATTGACGAAGCCAAAAGCCTGCTGCGCGAAGCCGATGGCTACGCGCGCCAGGCGCACAAGATGCAAACCAAACTCATTGAGCAGGATGCGGGTGAAGCCCGTCAGCCGATGACGTTAATTATGGTGCACGCGCAAGATCATTTAATGAATTCATTACTGGCGCGTGAATTATCCGAAGAAATTATTCATTTATATCAGAGATAATCTATGGCGAAATAACGAGTAATACCTCTGTACCTTAAATAGAAATCCACTTGTTCTGATGATAGCGACATACTCTGTCAGATCGGAGCGGGATGGTTATTGTCTGAATAAAATTAAACTATATTGAGATAACCATGACTACCCTAAAAAAACTTCCATTAACCATGGCGGTTATCGCCGCGCTTTGCCCAATTTCTGTGCTCGCACAGGAATTTACACAGGAACAAATCGACGCCATTGTGGCAAAAGCGGTGGATAAAGCCCTCGCGGAGCGTCAGGCCAAAATGGATGCCGCGGTCGCGAAAAAAGCCGACGTGGTGACGGAGCCGCAAAGCGCGGCGCAATCCCCGGATATGGCTATTCCGTTCGGCATTAAATTTACCGGTTATGCCCGTTACGGCGCGCACTTCCAGGCCGCTGACCAGAAATACGTGGCGGTGGACGGTTCCTATAACGGGGCATCTGCCATCGGTCGTCTGGGTAACGAAGGCAACGGCGGTGAATTCCAGCTCTCCAAGGCCTTCAAGGGTGACAACGGCGCCATCTGGGACATCAACGTGATGATCGACCACTGGGGCGATGAAGTTAACCTGAAAAAAGCCTACGCGGGGGTGACCAACATTATGGCCTCCAACCCGAACGCCTACTTCTGGGCTGGTCGTGACTTCCACCAGCGTCCGCAGCAGGGCATCAACGATTACTTCTGGATGAACCATGACGGCCAGGGCGCCGGGGTGAAGAACTTCGACATCGGCGGCGTGCAGTTTGACGTGGCCGCGGTGGCGGCGGTGGAATCCTGTAGCCCGGAAGTCATGGAAGATGAAGCCAACCCGTCACGCATCACCTGTACCGGCGGGTCCGGCACGGGCGACAAAGGTAACTACGCGGCCACCTCTAAAATCCACGGCATGAAAGTCGGTCCGCTGGATCTGGAGCTGTACGCCAACTACGGCTTTGATTCAAAAGCAGTGGAGAGCGATGAGCGTCTGAATGCCTGGCAGGGTGGCGTGGTACTGAGCCACACCAACGACAGCGGCGTGAACAAGGTGATTGCCCGTTACTCTGATAACGCGGACAACAGCGTGTTCAATAAAACCGAGGATCTGACCACGGTCTATGCCAGCTTCGAAGGGCTGTACAAATTCACCCAGGCCACGCAGGTGGAGTACATCCTCGCCTTCCACGACTACGACAACAGCCGTGATAAGACCGATAACCGTAAGAACTACAACGCCATTGTACGTCCGATGCACTGGTGGAACGACGTCCACTCCACCTGGCTGGAAGCAGGCTGGCAGCATGTGGATTACGACAACGGCGGCGACAACAAGGGCTGGAAGCTGACCCTGTCGCAGAACATGTCTATCGCCATGGGGCCGGAGTTCCGTCCGATGCTGCGCTTCTACGTCACCGGCGGCAAAGTGGATAACGAACGTACCGCCCGCGTGAACAATACCAAAGACGAAACGCTGGACGACTTCAACGTCGGCGCGATGTGGGAGGCGTGGTTCTAGTAGAGCGTCGTTTGTTTCGCCCGGCGGCGCTGCGCTTGCACGGGCCTACAAGGTTTTGTAGGCCGGGTAAGCGTAGCGCCACCCGGCAAGATCCCATGTTATGCTACAAAAAAACCAACATCGCAGGGGAGAACATGGGTTCCACACGTAAAGGGATGCTGAACGTCCTGATTGCCGCCGTTTTATGGGGCAGCTCAGGGGTTTGCGCGCAGTACATCATGGAGAAAAGCCAGATCTCGTCACCGTATCTGACCATGGTTCGCCTGCTGTTTACCGGCCTGATCCTGCTGACGCTTTCCTTCGTTCACGGCGACAAAATTTTCTCGGTCATCAAACATCGCAAAGACGCCCTCAGCCTGCTGTTTTTCTCCCTGGCTGGCGCGCTCACGGTGCAGCTCACCTTCCTGGTGACAATCGAGAAATCCAACGCAGCTACGGCCACCGTGCTGCAGTTTCTGTCACCGACGATTATCGTGGCGTGGTTTGCGCTGGCGCGGAAAAAGCGGCCGGGTCTGTTTGTGCTTTCCGCGATCCTGACCTCACTGGTGGGGACATTTTTGCTGGTCACCCACGGCGACCCCACTTCACTCTCCATCTCGCCTGCGGCTTTGTTCTTTGGCATTGCCTCGGCCTTTGCCGCGGCGTTTTACACGACGTATCCGTCAACCCTGATCGCCCGTTACGGCACCTTGCCGATTGTCGGCTGGAGTATGTTGATCGCCGGCTTAACGCTGACGCCGTTCTACGCCGGACGCGGCACCGCGTTTGTTATTGACGGCAGCCTGCTGCTGGCGTTTTTCTACCTGGTGGTGATCGGCACGGCGCTGACGTTCAGCCTGTACCTGAAAGGCGCGCAGATGATCGGTGGGCCGAAGGCGAGCATTCTGAGCTGCGCCGAGCCGCTGAGCAGCGCGTTACTGTCGGTGATTTTACTGGGCGTGGCGTTTACCCTGCCGGACTGGCTGGGCACGCTGCTGATCGTGTCGTCGGTGGTGTTGATTTCGATGGATTCGAGAAAACGGGTGAAAGCCCCGGTGTAGCCTGTTGCCCTCACCTCAGCCCTCTCCCACGGGAGAGGGATAAAAGCATTACTTCGCCTTCACTTTCCCTGCCACCAGCAGCGCGGTCAGCAACATCAGCGTGCCGGAGATGACCAGCGGCGACGTCAGCCCCAGGTGGTCGAGCGCCACGCCGCCCACCGCCGCGCCGCAGGTGTTCGCCAGCTGGATCACCGCCACCTGAATCGACCCGGCTTTTTCAGCCTGATCGGCAAGCGAGCGGGTGATCCACGTCGACCAGCCCACCGGCACCAGCGAAAAGGCAAAGCCCCAGATAATCGCAATCGCCGAGGCAAGCCATTTGTCGCTGCCCCACAGAATGAGCACGACGGCACTGACAGCCAGTACCAGCGGGGCGCCAGCAAGCGCCACTTTCAGGGAGCGCTTCAGGAACTGAGACGACAGCGAGGTGCCGACAAAGCTGGCGATACCGAAGCTGAGCAGCACCAGCGTCAGGCCATCCACGTCAAAGCCCGCCATGGTCATAAAGACCGGGCGTATATAGGTAAAGAAGGCAAACTGCCCGGCAAAGGCCATGAAGATGGCGGTCATCCCCGCCAGCACGCCGGGGCGCTTAAGCAGACTGAACATGTTCTGTTTGTGGTGCGCCGCTTCTCCCGGCAAGGACGGCAGCGCTTTCCACACCCACAGAATGCAGAGAAAACCCATCACCGCTGCGGCGTTAAAGACGTTACGCCAGCCGATGATTCCGCCAAGGAAACTCCCCAGCGGCGCGGCAATCACCAGCGCGATGGAGACCGCGCCAAAGATAACGGAGAGGGCTTTCGGCACGGTGCGTGCCGGCACCAGACGCATGGTGAGCGAGGCGGACATTGCCCAGAAACCGCCCAACCCCAGACCCAGACAGGCGCGGCCGAGCAGCAGCAGGGTGAAGCTCTCCGCGAAAGAGACCAGCAGACAGGAGAGCGTCAGGAGCACGCTGAAGAGAATGACCACTTTGCGGCGATCAATCGCGCCAATAACCTGCGTGATAAACAGGCTGGCAAACATCGCCACAAACGCGGTCACGGTAACGGACTGCCCTGCTACGCCTTCGGAAATGCCCAGATCCTGCGCCATCGGCGTCAGCAGGCTGACCGGTAAAAACTCGACGGTAATAAGACAGGCGACGCAGAACGCCACGGAAAAAACCGCCGACCAGTTGGGGCGAGAAACCTCTTTGGTCTGCGGTCTGGTCGTGGGCTGGATATGTTCTGTCATGGTGTCACCTGAGATAAAAACGTGCGGGAAAGTCGCGCAGTTTATCATCAAAAGTGTGACGAATTTAACGTTTCGACAACTTTTCTTGCATCGCCGCCTTCGCCAGCCCGACGATCCACTCCTGATGCCCGTTGATCATCGGGTTCGGTAGGGTACGTGCTAATTCCTGTGCCGGAACGCCTTTCTGCGACTCCTGAGTCAAAATACGGACGCGGTTACCCGGTAAGTCTTCAAACAACCAGGCGTGGATCACATCCAGACGCGCGCTCTCCTCCCCTTCCACCCAGCCGTGCCAGGCGATACGCGCCGCCTCGCCATCGACCGGCGGAACATACTCCGTCACCTGCGCCTCAACCGGAAAGCCAAAGGTCGTGAAGCGGAAGCGGGCGTTGGCGCTCAGTTCCGGACCGCTGCCGTCGTGAAAACGAATATCTTCGGCGTTGCTGTAGTAGTTCGGCCACAGGGTAGTGTCGTTAAGCTGCGCCCAAATCTCTTTTGCGCTCAGCCCGGCGACAATGATTTCGTTGGACGCAAAGTTATCGGTGGTGCCTGGCAGGTAATCGTCTGGCCAGATAATGGCGGATTGTTTCATGGTTCACCTCATCGTTAGTGGATGAGGTGATGGTGCGCCCGTGAGTGGTATAAATCTAATGATGATGCCTTATACTCATCATCACGGTTCGTGATATCAGTGCAGGTAAAACACACCCTCTTCCGGCAGAAAAAGCTGGTTGTAACGCAGCTGAAAAGCGTTCAACTCCTGCGGATCCGGCTCCATCTCGCGTATAAAGCCAAGGGCGAGGCGGATTTGCGCATCGGTGATCGGCGCGGCCAGACGGGCTTTACGCAACATGCGGTGCCAGGTGTGGAGATTCTCTTCGCTACCGTCGACGATACAGACCTGCCAGATGAGCAGCACCTGGGCAGCGTTTTGCAGATGCGCCTCGTCCGGGCGTTCAAGATAGCGGATAAACTCATTGCCGGGCGTTTTACCGAACTGATCGATCATCGATTCTACCGGCATCGGGGTGATACCCAGCCGTTCGCTCAAGCGTTTGATGGCGCGGCGGGAATCCGAGGTCAGGACACGAAACCCAACCACAAACACCACGGCAAGCGTTGCCAGCATTATCCAGACCATGCGTTCTCCTTTGATTAGCCGCTCATCATAGCGGGAAACGCAGGGTATCGACAGCGGGCACGGCCATAATAGTGAACTGAAAAAAGGTAGAACATCGTCATGAAAACGGATCTGCGCACGCTGGATCTTAACCTGCTGAAAACGCTCGACGCCCTGCTGGATGAACGCAGCGTCACCCGCGCGGCGACGCGTCTGGCCCTGACCCAGCCGGCGGTCAGCGGCATGCTGAACCGCCTGCGGGATTACTTCGACGACCCGCTGTTTATCCGTGCGCCCCACGGTATCGTACCCACGACGCGTGCGGAAGAGCTGGCCGCGCCGGTGAAGCGCATCCTGGCAGATATCGACCTCCTGCTGCAGCCGGTGGCGTTTGACCCACGACAGGCCACCCTCACCTTCACGCTTGCTGCCACCGATTACGCGCTCCGCGCGATCGCGGTGCCGTTTATCGCGGCACTGAAGGTGCGGGCACCGGCAGTACGCGTGCGGGTTATACCTGTCGATTCCGAGCGGATGATGAACCAGCTTGAACGCGGGAACGTTGACGTGGCGCTGATCACGCCCCACACCACGCCAGACGACCTGCACTGCCGGGCGCTTTATGATGAACGGTACGTTTGCATGATGCGTGCCGACCACCCGGACGCGGTCAAACCGCTCTCTCTGGCGCGCTTTTGCGCCCTTGAGCACGTGCTGGTCTCTTATGAGGGTGACAGTTTTCGCGGCGTGACGGATGGCGCGCTGGAAAAAATGGGCCGGACGCGGCACGTGGGGTTATCGGTGAGCAACTTCCTGGTACTGCCGGATGTACTGGCGATAAGCGATATGATCGCCGTGGTACCGTCACGGATAGCGGAAAACCAGACAGGAATGTTTGTCTGCGACACACCGGTTCCGGTGCCGGGTTTCACCAAGTGCATGGCCTGGCACGCCAGAACACACCGTAACCCCGCGCAGATGTGGCTGCGCGGGTTGTTGCTGGAAACCAGTCAGCGAGCCTGAAGCCCTTTCAGCAGTGCCTCGTGGAAGCGTGCAGGATCCTGCATCTGCGGCGCGTGCCCCATGTCGTTGAACTCGACCAGCGTCGCGTGCGGGATGCGTTTCGCCGTCTCCTTCCCCAGCACCGCATAGTTGCCGAGCGTTTTGCGGATCTCAGGCGGGGCGAGATCTTTCCCGATGGCGGTGTTGTCCTTCGTGCCGATCATCAATAATACCGGCATCTTTAGTTCACTAAATTCGTAGATCACCGGCTGGGTGTAAATCATGTCGTAAAGCAGCGCCGAGTTCCAGGCCACACGTTCTTTTCCCGGCCCGTTGTTCAGCCCGGCGAGCATGGTGACCCAACGCTCGTACTCCGGCTTCCACTCTCCGGCGTAGTAGGTATTTTTCTCATACTGACGAATGCCGTCGGCGCTGACCTTCAGCTCGCGCTGGTACCACTGGTCGACCGTAATATGCGGCACGCCGCGCGCTTTCCAGTCTTCCAGACCAATTGGGTTGACCATCACTAGCTGCTCCACCTGCTGCGGCCACATCAGCGCGTAACGGGTCGCCAGCATGCCGCCGGTCGAGTGGCCGATAACCGTCACGCGATCGACGCCGAGCGTTTTCAGCAAGGCGTGGGTGTTATCCGCCAGCTGCTGAAAGGTGTACTGATAGTGCTCCGGTTTGGTGGATTTACAAAAGCCAATCTGGTCGGGAGCGATCACCCGATAACCGCTGGCTGAGAGCGCACGGATAGTGCCGTCCCAGGTACCGGCGCAGAAGTTTTTGCCGTGCATCAGCACCACGGTGCGGCCGTTGGGTTTTTCCGGCTTCACGTCCAGATAAGCCATATCCAGAGACTGTTCCTGGGAGGTAAACGTAAAGTGTTTTACCGGCCAGCCGTAGTCGAAACCTTCCAGCTTCTCGCCGTAGGTGGGCGCATCCGTAGCCATTGCGGGGGTTGCCAGCGCCATCAACAGCGCCAGGCAGGATAATCGTCGGGTCAACATGCAAGCTCTCCCATAGCAAAAGGAATAAGGCTGCGCGAAAGGCGGCAGCAAAAAAAACTGTAGAGCAAGGAGAGGGGCGATTGTGTAAAGCGGGGTAAAAACTGGAATTTAAAACAAAAAAGCCCGGCATCACACACCGGGCAAAGAAGTCACCTGCACACTCAGGCTGCTTTTAATTTCTGCACACGATTTTCACGGCGAATTTTACGTTCTTCGAGCACCGCAACCATCGCCATCAGGACGATACAGCCGATGGCGGCGGCATCCAGCGCCGCAAAGGTGCCTGCCCAGCCGGTGAGGCCGAAAATCGGCGTGCCGTCGGCAATCATCCCCAGGCCCAGCTTGGCGAAGCTGTCGCCGATCAGGTAGGCGAAGGTGCCTTTAATTCCATCGGCGGCGCCGATCGCTTTTTTCGGTACAAAACCTACCGCCGCTACGCCGATCAACAGCTGCGGACCAAACACCAGGAAGCCGAGCGCAAACAGAGACGCCAGGTAAACGTACTGGTTGCTGGCGTGCTGGTAGACGCCCAGGGTAGCGATAATCAGCGCCAGCGCGACGCAGGCCACCAGCGCACGACGACCGTTGGCGAGGTCAGAGAGCCAGCCCCACAGCAGCGTACCGACCAGCGCACCCACCTCAAACAGGGTAAAGCCCTGAATCGCGACTTCTTTAGAGAGCTTCAGCTCCTGGAAGGCATACACGGTCGACCACTGGTCAATACCGATGCGCACCACGTACAGGAATATGTTGGAGAAGCAGAGCAGCCAGATCACTTTGTTTTTCAGCACGTACTCAACAAAGATCTGCCATTTTGTCATCTCGTTCTCTTCGGTCTCTTTGTCCTCTTCGCTGATCGCCTCGCCGAACAGCTCTTCGGCTTTGCCGAGGCCATAAGATTCCGGAGAGTCGCTGCCGAAACGCAGACCGATAAAGCCGACAATCAGGGCGATAATCGACGGGAAGATAAACATGCCGATGACGTGACCATCAAACAGGTAGTTCGCGCCGAACAGCGCCACGCCTGCTGCACCCGCCCCGCCGAGGTTGTGGGAGATGTTCCACATACCAAGGTATGAACCACGCTTACGGCGCGGGGTCCATTTGGTGATGGTGGAGTAACTGCACGACCCACCGGTACTCTGGAAGAAACCGCTCAGAGCGTAGAAGGCGATCATCAGGAACAGGCTGACGGAGCCCGCGCCCATGCTGGCGCTGAAGCCGAGCATACAGATGGCGGAGAGGATCAGCATAAACGGCAGGAATTGCTTGGTGTTTTTGCCGTCTGCATAGTACGAGACAACGGTTTTGCCCACGCCGTAGGTGATGGAGAAGCCCAGGCCAATCATCCCCAGCTGCGTCATGCTCAGCCCGTAGGTGGAGATCATGTCGTTCTGCGCGATGTTAAAGTTTTTGCGGATCAGGTACATGGTCAGGTAGCCGATAAAGACCACCAGATAGGACTGCATGAACGGTTTGAACCACATTTTGCGCCGCACGTCGAGCGGCAGATCCAGGGTCGGCTTGCGCACCTGATTAAGGAAGGCCAGCATGGTTTGCTCCTGAGCTGATTTTTACCTGCGAATGGCAGGCATTGTAAAAATCAGCCAGGAGAGATGCCTGAGACAGCGTCCAGGTAAAACCGGGAAAATTTCTTAGTTTTGCGCCACTCGGAGTGAAAAGGTGAGGCGCATCACATCACACTGGCTTCACGCGGCGCCTGCGCATGCAAAAACGGCAGCAGCAGCAGGGCCGATATCCCCGCCGCGATGGCGATCACGGCAAAGAAACCGCTCCAGTGCCAGATGTCGATCACCCGCGCCAGCGGCCAGCCGGAGAGGGACGCGCCCAGGTAGGCGAACAGCCCGACGAAGCCCGTCGCCGCACCGGCCGCCTCTTTATGCGAGCATTCTGCCGCCGCCATGCCGATCAGCATCTGCGGGCCAAACACGAAGAAGCCGATGGTAAAGAAGCACGCCGCCTGCATCACGTAGCTGGCGAACGGCATCAGCCACAGCGAACCGACGGAGAGTAAGATTCCTGCCGCAAAGATTAGGTTCATTGGGCCACGGTTGCCGTTGAAGAGCTTATCCGAGCCCCAGCCCGCCACCAGCGCGCCGATAAACCCGCCCAGCTCGAACATCGTCACCGCCGAGTTGGCGGTCACCAGGTCCACCCCCAGCGTCTCGGACATGTACAGGTTACCCCAGTCGTTGATGGCCGCGCGCACCACGTAGACCAGCACGTAGCAAAGCGACAGCAGCCAGATATACGGGTTTAACAGCACGTATTTGGTGAGGATCTCTTTGCGCGTCAGCCCCGCCCCCTCAAGCTGTTGCGCCACTTCCATTTCATCGTGCCGCCAGTCGCCCACCGCGGGCAGCCCCACGGTTTGTGGCCTGTCGCGCAGCCGCCAGCAGAGGAACAACCCGGCCAGGATCGCCAGACCACCGGCAATCATCATCCCCGCGCGCCAGCCGTAGTGCAGCGCCGCGGCACCGACCACCATTGGGATCAGCGCGCCACCGACGTTATGCGCGGTGTTCCAGATAGCCCACCAGCCGCCGCGCTCGTTGCGCGAATACCACGCCGTGAGCAGGCGGGCGCAGACCGGCGCGCCCCAGCCCTGGAAAAAGGCGTTCAGCGCCCACAGCAGGGCAAACGCCCAGAGCGAGGTGGAAAAGCCAAACAGAATATTCACCACTCCAGTTGCGATTAGCCCAAAGCCCATAAAGTAGCGGGCATTGGAGCGGTCGCTGACGATGCCGGAGAAGAACTTCGACAGGCCGTAGGTGATGTAGAACAGCGTCGCCAGCAGGCCGATATCGGTGCGCGTCATCACGCCGCTGGCTAGGATTTCCGGCGCGGCGGCGTTGAAACTTTTGCGGGTAAAGTAGAACAACGCGTAGCCGAGCCAGATAGTGATCAGGATATGACGACGCCAGTAGCGGTAGCGGGCGTCGATCTCCGCTTTGTTGCCTATCGGCGCGGCGTTTGCGGGGGTTTTAAACATGATGGCTCCTTAGCGGCAGGCTGACGCTGACGCGCGTCCCGTGGGTGCAGGAGATATTCAGTGTGCCGCCCAGCGCCTTCACGCGCTCGCGCATGCCCGCCAGGCCAAACCCCTGCTGCCCCGAGCCCGGCGGCAGGCCGCAGCCGTCGTCCTCAATCACCAGCCTGAGGCTTTCATCCTGCTGCCAGCCCTGCAGCGTCACCGCGCTGGCGTTGGCGTGTTTGACGATATTGTTCAGCCCTTCCTGACAGACGCGGAACAGCGTGACGCGCTGGCCTTCACTCAGCAATGATTCATCAATGCGCCAGTCGAGATGGCTGACAATTCCGCGGCTTTCCAGCTCCATCTCGCGCATCAGGGAGCGCACCGCCTGTTCCAGAGAGAGATCGTCCAGCTGGCGCGGACGGAGCCTGCCCAGCAGGCGACGCACCGAATCGTACACGCCAAGAGAGAGCTGTTCGATATGCGCCCCGCCCTGCTTCACTCCGGCGTTATCCGCCGCCAGGCGCTGAACAATGCCCGCCTGGGTGCGAATGGCGGTAATGGTCTGGCCGATGTCGTCGTGCAGTTCGCGCGCCACCTCCTGGCGCACACTCTCTTCGGTCTCCAGCAGACGTTCTGCTAGGCGGCGATTGCGCGACAGTTCGGTTTGCAGGGACTGGTTCAGCTCACGCAGGCGCTGAATACCTGCCCCGAGCAGCAGCCCGGTCAGGCTCTGCGCCAGCAGAGAGAGCAGTAAATCGACCGGGTGATCGTGCCAGGTCTGGCTGGCAATCAGCGCGATAGCGTTCATCAGCGTGGCGATCAGCGCCCCCTGCCAGCCGTAATGCCAGGCGAGAGCAATGATCGGCAGCGCCAGACAAAACGGGGTAAAACGGGAAAGCTCAGCAGGCAGGCCAAGCTGCAGCCACAGGCTCACCACAAACAGCAGCAGATACCAGATGAGATGTCGGGCGCGCCAGTTAACCGGCTGGGAGACCAGCGATGGCCCGAGCGGCTGCCAGACAGTGCTGGTGAGATAGTGCCAGAAAACCAGACAGGTGGGTGCTAGCGTCAGGCCGCCGGTCAGGGTCAGCAGCAAGGCGTTAAGCATCTCCTTTTCGCCTACCCACGGCAGGGATTGCAGCAGCGCGGCAGCAATCAGCGCCGCCCCCTGGCGCAGCAGCGTGCGCCAGTCGCGCTGGTGACGATAGCGGGAAATCAACGCAACCGGGAGGAGCGTGAGCAGGCTTCCGGTCATCAATAAGGGCAGATGCGCGAGGGCGACCTCCTGCGACAACCAGATCAACATCAGCCACTCTGCGCCCAACAAAACCGGCCAGTAGCCGCGCGGGCATTGCAACATCAGCCCCAGACGCAGGCCAAAGGGAAACAGCAGCACCGCCAGCTCCGGGCGTTCCACCAGATGCAGGCTGATGCTCCACAGGCAGAACCAGGCGGCAGAGAAGATAAAAAAGCTGGCAACAACGGCGATCAGCCGCGAAATCAACGGGTTCATTGCCAGCTATCGAACATACGGCGCGCCAGCTCGACGTCGTTGCTGACGCCGAGTTTTTCCATGAGGTTGGCGCGGTGAACGTGCACGGTTTTGGGCGACAAACCCAGTTCGGCGGCAATCTCTTTCACCGCCATCCCCTGCGCGAGTTTTTCTGCCACCTGACGCTCACGCCGGGTAAGCGGATCCTGACGTCCGGCCGCCAGCTTGAGGGCGATATCCGGCGTCAGGTAGCAGCCGCCCGTCGAGACGGTGCGCACGGCGGCGATCAGCTCATCCGGGCTACAGCGTTTTGACAGAAACCCACGCGCACCGGCATTGAGCGCCTGCTCCACCAGCGCCGGGCTGTCATGAACCGAGAGCATGATAATCGCCATCCCTTTCGGTAACTGACTTAGCAGCTCCAGCCCGGAGAGATCCGGCATTGAGATGTCACAGATACAGACCTGTACGCCACGCCCCGGCAGGCCCGCCAGCGCCTCGCGCCCCGAGCCGAACTCTGCCACCACCTGAAAATCCGGTTCGAGGTTTAAAAGCTGGGCAAAGCCGGAGCGAACGATAAGGTGGTCGTCGATGAGAGCGATGGTGGTCATGTCTGTTCCTGCGGTCTGAAAACGCCGGATGGCGCTGCGCTTATCCGGCCTACAAGAGCGAAAGACGCTTACCTTAAGCGATCTATTCGAAGAACACCGCAATTTTGTTAAACATGGTGGGATCGGACTGGTTGCGCGCCACTCTGGTGACGTCTTCCAGCTTGTCGATCTGGGCCATCATCTGCTCCAGACGCTGATCGTCGTTCACCAGTAGCCAGATGCGGCTGTGCTCGCTGCCCTGAATCGGCAGACAGAGAATACCTTCGACGTTAAACGCGCGGCGGGCAAACAGCCCGCAGACGTGGGTCATGACGCCAGGGTGGTTGCGGACGGTGAGTTCAAGAATGACGTTTTCATGTTGTTTCTGCATGGCTTATTCCCCCACCATCTCAGTATTTGCCGCACCCGGCGGCACCATCGGATACACTTTTTGTTCAGGATCGATACGGACGTGGATCAGCGCCGGGCCCGGACGAGAGATCGCCGCCTGCAGCGCTGCGTGGGCGTCCTCTTCTGCGTTCAGATCGCAGGTATGCAGGCCAAAACCGGCGGCAATTTGCATAAAGTTAATCATCCCCGGATAGGTTGCCGCAAACACTCCCTGCTTGTAGAACAGGCTCTGCTGCTGGTGTACCAGCCCCAGCGCCTCGTTGTTCATCAGGATGATTTTAACGTTTAATTGATTTTCGGCCGCGGTGGCCATCTCCTGAATGTTCATCATCAGGCTGCCGTCACCGGAGAAGCAGATCACCTTGCGGTCCGGGTTCGCCAGCGCCGCACCAACTGCCGCAGGCAGACCAAAGCCCATGGTTCCCAGGCCGCCGGAGGTCAGCCACTGACGCGGACGGTTCAGCGGATAGGCCTGGGCGGTCCACATCTGGTGCTGCCCAACGTCGGTGGTAATAATCGCGCTGTCGTCAACGCAGGCGGCCACGGCGTTAATCAGCCCGTAGTGGCTCAGCGGGTCGCCTTCGGTTGGGATCGCGCCCGGGAACTCGCGTTGCAGATCCGCCACCATCTGACGCCAGTCGGCGCGGTCAGTTGCGTCCGTTTGCGGGATCAGCTGTGCCAGCACGTCGGCCACGTCTCCCTGAATCGCCACGTGCGGTTGTTTGATTTTACCCAGCTCGGCGCGGTCGATATCCACGTGAATGATTTTTGCGTTCGGGCAGAACTGCTCGGTTTTACCAATCGCCCGGTCATCAAAACGCGCGCCCATCACAATCAGCAAATCCGCCTCTTGCAGGATGTAGTTAGTGCTGCGCGCGCCGTGCATGCCCAGCATTCCTAATGACAGCGGGTGCGCTTTAGGCAGCATACCGAGCGCCATCAGGGTCATGGTGGTAGGCAGGTTGGCTTTTTCAGCGAACTGACGGATTTCATCTGCGGCATTGATTGCCCCGCCGCCCAGATAGAGCACCGGACGTTTAGCGGCGTTGATCATGGCCGCGGCATCGCGCACGCTCTCAGCGCTGAATTCTGGCGCGGGTGCCCGCTCGCCCGGCTCCGGCAGGACGTCGATCTCAATTTCTGCGGTCTGGACATCCTTAGGAATGTCTATCCACACCGGGCCTGGACGACCGGACTGCGCAATGCGGAACGCATCGCTGATAACCTGAGGAAGCTCGGCAATATCACGAACTAAATAGTTATGTTTGGTGATGGGGATAGAGATGCCGTAGGTATCCACTTCCTGAAACGCATCGGTACCGATCATTGAGGACGGCACCTGGCCGGTAATGCAAATCAGCGGAATGGAGTCGAGACGCGCGTCGGCGATGGCGGTTACCAGGTTGGTCGCCCCCGGACCGCTACAGGCCATACAGACTGCCGGTTTACCCTGCGTACGTGCCATGCCCTGAGCGATAAAACCCGCTCCCTGCTCGTGACGCGCCAGCACGTGGCGGATCTGCGTGCTTTGGCTTAACGCGTCATACAGCGGCAGCACCGTACCGCCCGGAATACCCGCAACCGTGGTAATGCCCTGTCGTTCCAGTAAATGAACAATCAACTGCGCGCCCGTAAAACGCGTCTTGGTGGATGTTGTGCCCGAACTTGCCATGCTCCAGTCCTTTTATGGGCCGACTTTCCGGGGAGGGGTCCTAAACGAAAAACCCCGCCCGGTTTGCGCCGGCGGGGTTTTGGATTCGTGTGTTGATCCAGTCCCTACGGCGCATTGCCGACGACCACCACCACACGCACGACGACCACTGCGGCTGGTTGCGCAGTTTTTAGTAGGGTCGCGGTGTTCATGGATGCAGTCATGGGGGACCTGTGTTTGGAATCATTGATTGAATTTATACAAACACAGGTTTTCGGGCGTGACAATGGAAATATTTTCATCTGCGCAAAAATGCGTCAGGGATCACATTTCGTTTGTTGGGTGATGAAAGCAAAAAAGCCGTTTTGCCTTATTCAATAAATAGTGCTGGTGAAACACCAAATCTGGACGCCAGCTTTTTAATATGGTTCAGAGTAAGCTGTCGCTGACCATTCAGAACCCTTGAAACCATTGATTTACTACCAATTTCATCCTGAAAATCAGATGTTGTCAGTTTATACTGATCCATCAAGGTTCTTAAAACCGCGATACCGACAGGCACGAGTTCCATCTCCTTGCGTAACGCGACGATCTCTGGCCGATTGGCTTCGTAACGGCTGATTCTGGCGCACACGATATCCAGCAATGGGCTATTAGGTTCGTTAATAAGCAGATACTCAACCAACTCCAGTGCATCGTTATAATCTTTCTCGCTCGGCTGCTCTCCCAATAGAGGAACGGCCTCAACAAGGGCATGCGTAGCTTTCATTGCATCAGCGACGATCATCATTTCTTCCCCTTAGTGCGATGTTTTTCCGTAAAACGGTCATATTCCTTATGAGTAAAAACATGGCGCACATAAAACTTTTGGCTTTCAAAGAATATGAGAGCCACTACCCTAAGATTGTTGTTCGCAATATCAATAACATAATGCTTATCCAGATACTTGAAGTTATCCAGCGTCGGAAATAGTTTTTTTAACGCAGCAGGTGTTGGGCAATGACTCTTTTCAAGAGTGCGTCCCAAAACGAGGAGTTCTTCCCTGTGCTGCGGAAACTGGATAACCGCATCCAAAATTGCCTTCATCGAGATTAAATGCATACTGCATGCCTGCCGCGTCCGTTGCCATTATGGCAACAATAGCAGTCGTTGCCAATAAGTCAACAAACATCCCGTTCGGTACAGAAAGCAGAAAACAAAAAACCCCGCCGGAGCGAGGTTTTTTCAGGGTTTTGCGGTTGGTTGCCGCAGAACACACTGTGTTACGTCAACGCAGGAAGTATATGCGTTCGAAGACGAACGCGCAATTCCGGCACGGATTTTGACGTTTTTGAGTATGGAATGGGTTTCGAATTTTGTCCACAAAATACTGTTCATGCATACAGTATTTATCTATACTGAGGATGTTCGCAGTGAGCGAGGGGGCCGCAGTTCTACCGGCGCAACGAAGTCCTGGCTGAAACGGGTGGTGCCGTCAGTGCCTTAACCCTCTGAAGTGAGCACACTGTGTTACGTCAATCGAGGTGCTGGCAACAGGCGGCGGAAAGGTACGCCAGCATCGTGCTCCTTTTTACCAAAAGGAGACGCGTATGAGCGTAGTGGATATGGTGATACTTATCCTCAAACTCATTGTTGCTGTTCTGCAACTGCTTGATGCTGTCCTGAAATACCTTCGGTGATTCAGGTTCAAGTCGCACCTGAGAGGGGCGGGCAACCGCCCCTCTTTAATAACGAGGGAATGCTATGTCGCGTCTGTTAATTGAACCCATCACGCCGGAAGAGCCCGGGTATATCGCGCTGAAAGCCGAAAGCATCGCGGCGAATTTCAATATGCTGCGCAGGCTGGAAGAGAACTGGCAGCGTGGTGAAAACCGCTTTAACGCGCCGGGTGAAAAGCTGCTGGGTGCCTTTTTAAACGGCAAGCTGGTGGGCGTCTGCGGCCTTAACCGCGATCCGTTCAGCCAGCAGCCGCGTGCCGGACGTATTCGCCATCTTTATGTCAGCGAGAAGTGCCGCGGTCTGGGCATTGGTAAACAGCTGTTAACGGTGGTGATGGCCGATGCCAGCATCTGGTTTGATTTCCTCAATACCCATGCACCCGATACGGCCTGCGGCTTCTACCGTCGGGCAGGCTTCAGGCTGGTGTCAGACGAGCCACGGGTTACCCATCGTCTCTTTTGCGCGGTGTAGCTGGCTGGCGACATCAGGTCGTGAATGTTACAGTTGAGTGACAATTCACCGCCAAAGACGCCATGACCCTCTCCGTTTTCTGTATTTTGCTGTTCGCCGCACTGCTGCATGCCAGCTGGAACGCCATCGTCAAAGCCGGAACGGATAAGCTTTACTCGGCGATCAGCGTTAGCGGCTCCGCCACGCTCATTGCACTGGTTTTATTGCCATTTTCTCCTCAACCCTCCGTAGCCAGCTGGCCATTTTTAGTGGTCTCCTGCGCGCTGCAGGTGGTGTACACGGTACTGGTGGCGAAGACGTATCAGGTCTCAGACATGAGCCAGACCTATCCGCTGATGCGCGGAACAGCCCCACTGCTGGTGGCGCTGATCAGCGTGCTGGTGCTCGGGGATAGCCTCTCCTGGCTCGCCTGGGCGGGCATCGGGGTGATCTGCCTGTCGATCCTAGCGATGGCGATAAATGGCCGACTGCAGTCCCGCAAAGGGATCTGGCTGGCACTGCTGAACGCCTGCTTTATCGCCGGCTATACGCTGGTGGACGGAACGGGCGTACGTTTATCGGATACCGCGCTGGGCTATACGCTGTGGACCTTCTTTATGAACGGCTTCTGCCTGCTGTGCTGGGCAATTGTGGCGCGACGCCGCGAAGCTTCCAGCTACCTGCGTTTGCACTGGAAAAAGGGGTTGCTCGGCGGGGTTGGAACCATGGGCTCGTATGGCCTGGCCTTATGGGCGATGACGCAGGCTCCGCTGGCGGTTGTCGCTGCGCTGCGTGAAACCTCCATACTCTTCGGTGCGCTGATCGCATTTGTGCTTTTAAAAGAAAAGGTTGCCGGTCTGCGTATCGCTGCCGCGTTGGGTATTGCAGCCGGTGCGATCCTGCTGCGTCTGGCGTAATTCACTGGCAACATTAGTTGCCGTTCTTGTTTACAAAACCTGCCTTAATCCTTTTTTTCATTCATCATAACAATGCTTAATTTGTCATCTCATTGTGGTAGATTCCTCGCGCATTTATGGGAATGCGTAGTCACTTATTCTTCATTTTTCTCATTTGGCAAAAGTATTCAGCGACATGAAAAAACAAAGGAACGTTAACTTATTGTTGATGCTGGTGTTACTGGTGGCCGTCGGTCAGATGGCGCAAACCATCTACATTCCGGCGATTGCCGACATGGCAAAGGAACTCAACGTCCGCGAGGGCGCGGTACAAAGCGTGATGGCCGCCTACCTGCTGACCTATGGCGTTTCGCAGCTGTTCTACGGGCCATTATCCGACCGCATTGGCCGCCGTCCGGTCATTCTGACCGGCATGTGCATTTTCATGGTCGCGACGGTGATTGCTATTACCACCCATAGCCTGACCGTACTAATTGCCGCCAGCGCGCTGCAGGGGGTAGGCACGGGCGTCGGTGGGGTGATGGCGCGTACCTTACCGCGCGATATGTATCAGGGCACGCAACTCCGCCATGCCAACAGCCTGTTGAATATGGGTATTCTGGTCAGCCCGCTGCTGGCACCACTGATTGGCGGCCTGCTGGACACAATGTGGTCCTGGCGCGCCTGCTATGCCTTCCTGCTGGTGCTGTGCGTGATTGTCACCTTCAGTATGGCGCGCTGGATGCCGGAAACCCGTCCCCAGGACGCACCGCGCACGAAGCTTCTCGCCAGCTACAAAACACTGTTCGGCAACGGGGCTTTTACCTGTTACCTGCTGATGCTGATCGGCGGTCTGGCGGGCATTGCGGTGTTCGAAGCCTGCTCCGGCGTACTGCTGGGAGCGGGGCTTGGCCTGAGCAGCATGGTGGTGAGTATTCTGTTTATCCTGCCGATCCCGGCGGCGTTCTTTGGAGCCTGGTTCGCCGGACGTCAGAACAAACGCTTCTCAACTCTGATGTGGCAGTCTGTGATCAGCTGCCTGCTGGCTGGCCTGATGATGTGGATCCCGGGTCTGTTTGGCATAATGACCGTCTGGACGCTGCTGATCCCGGCGGCGCTGTTCTTCTTCGGCGCGGGGATGCTGTTCCCGCTTGCCACCAGCGGCGCCATGGAGCCGTTCCCGTTCCTCGCGGGTACGGCGGGTGCGCTGGTGGGCGGTTTGCAAAACATCGGTTCCGGCGCGCTGGCCTGGCTCTCCGCCATGATGCCGCAAACCGGGCAGGCTAGTTTGGGTTTACTGATGACGCTGATGGGGCTACTGATTTTGCTGTGCTGGCTGCCGCTGGCGTCGCGTGTTCCCCACCACGAGCAGCCTGTTTAACCGCATGATGGCCCGGCTTCTCGCCGGGCTTTTCACACGCCGGGGCAATCATCGCCTCCAGCAGCGGCTCTGGCGCTGGCCGCCAGGCCCCCTCCTCTCCGTCATAAAACTGGAAATCGGCGTTAATCGCGTAGGGTATTTTCGCCTTTTGCAGCTCGCAGGCCATAAACGTGGCAAAGGCCATTTGCGACGCGGTGGGTGTAAAGCGGTTTGACTCCCCCACGCCCCAGCCCCCGACCCAGCTGACGTGTCCGGTTTTTTGTTGCCAGCGCAGCGCCGTCGCGATGCGATTGTGAATCGCCGCTTTCTCCGCCGCCGTACCGGAGGTCCACGGGTATTTGCCGTTATTTTTCAGCGGCCCCCAGGGGAAGATATGCCACTCCGCCAGCAGGAAGTTTTGGCTGTGCGCAGGCAGCTTGAGGCTGGGGAGATCTTCGGGGGCCGCACGCAGGCGGGGAGCGATGAAGATCATCCGGTCCGCATCAATGCTGTGGATGACCTTGATGGTTTTTTCATACACCCGGTTGAGCGAGGCTGCGTTGTGGTTGAGCTTGTCCGCAGGCTCATAAATCAGGTCAAAGCCCAGCAGCGGCGAACGTTTGCCGAAATAGTGCGCCACGGCAATCCACCAGTCGGTAACCTCTTTTTCGTTATCGGCTTTCGGATCGTTTTTATAGCTGTCCGCCTGATACGCGATAATCGGGATCACGCCGTACTGCTCGCAGGCTTCCACCAGCTTACGCAGGTGGATCAGCCGTGCTTCGGTCGGCTCATCGGCCACGCGAATACGCACATGGCTGATGCCTTTCGCGCGGAAGTCGCGTACCACCAGCGGGTCGAATTCCCGTATCCCGCGCTCGGTGCGCGCCCAGTCCACGTCCATACCCACACCCAGCTTTTGCGCATAAAGCGCAGCCGTCAGCGGCGGCTCGGCGGCTATCGCCCAGCCGGAAGAGAGAAGTAAAGCGGTCGCAATAAGAGGCTTTAACACGGCTTACCCTGGATAAATCAAAAGCATTACCTGTATTTAGCACGCTTTTTTGTATTTGGTGTAGCGCCAAAGCGTAATAATTCTTCAGCCTGCCAGTTCTCTTAGCCAGCCAATAAAGGCGTCAATTTTCGGCCACTGACGGCCGGGAAGCGTTGAGATGTAATAGTGCTGATGGCATTTGAGGGTCTTGTTGCCAAACGGGGCGATAAGCTCGCCCCGCTCAAGGCGCTTTTGCACCAGCCGCTTTCTCCCCATCGCCACGCCCACATGATTCATGGCTGCCACTATCGCTAAATCGGAACGATCGAAGCCAATACCCGATGATGACGGCATATTCATCGCAAAATGCTGCGCCCAGCTGAGCCACTCATCCGTACCGGAATCATTACTCCAGGCCTGACGGTCGTGCAGTAACGTGCAGTGGCTGAGGTTATCGGGGTTTTTCAACAGCGCATGCTCGCGGGCATATGCGGGCGAGCAGACGGGCAAAATCTCCTCGTCCATCAAGAAGTGATGAGAAAGGTAGTTTGGCGGCGTATCGTCGAAATAGATGGCCAAATCGATGCCGGTTCGCTGCATATTGACGTACTCATTGCCGGTGAGAATGGTGAGAGATATCGACGGATAACGGCGGGTAAAATCCCCCAGCATGGGGACCAGCCAGCACTGGGCGATTGACGGCCGGGAATACACCGTCAGCGTACCGGACAGCGCCTGGTTTTTAATATCCAGGATCTCCTGATTCAGGGTGTCGAGGGATGATTTTAGGGTCCAGTAAACGCGCTTTCCTTCCTGCGTTAGCTCAACTTTACGGTGCGAGCGGACAAACAGCTGAATGCCCAGCTCCTCTTCCAGCAGGTTAATGCGGTGGCTCACCGCGCTGGGGCTGAGCGACAGTTCCGCCGCCGCCAGCGCGAAGGATTCATGCCGGGCAGCCACTTCAAAAGTGTACATCTTTGACAGTTGCCAGCCATTTAGCAGCCGGTTTCTGACTTCATTCGCATCGGTCATCACAATTCTCACACGTTATTTCTGCGCCCAGCATACCGCCCAGGCATGAATTTATGTGAACCAAGAGCGAAATAAGTGCGCTTTTTTGAGTTCAGTCACTCAGTTGATCCAATCTGGCTCACCTGAACGGCAATTTTTATCGTTTGTCAGCTCACGCCGTTTTTTCGTCCAATACCCACAGATGACATAAGGGTGAGGTGAGATATGGGATCGCCGGTCTGGGTTGTGGTAACGCTGCTTGTCAGCATTGTGTTGATTGTTTTAACCATCGTAAAACTGAAGTTTCACCCGTTCCTTGCGCTGCTGCTGGCGAGCTTTTTCGTCGGCGCGATGATGGGGATGAGCCCGCTGGATATGGTGAATGCCATTGAAAGCGGGATTGGCGGTACGCTGGGCTTCCTGGCAGCAGTCATCGGCCTGGGTACCATTCTGGGTAAGATGATGGAAGTCTCCGGTGCGGCGGAGCGCATCGGGATCACGCTACAGCGCTGCCGCTGGCTGTCAGCGGACGTCATTATGGTGCTGGTGGGTCTTATCTGCGGTATTACGCTATTCGTGGAAGTGGGCGTGGTACTGCTGATCCCGCTGGCGTTTTCCATCGCCAAAAAGACGAATACGTCGCTGCTTAAGCTTGCCATTCCGCTCTGTACCGCACTGATGGCGGTGCACTGCGTGGTACCGCCGCATCCGGCTGCGTTGTTTGTCACCAACAAATTAGGTGCGGACGTCGGAACGGTGATTGTTTACGGCCTGCTGGTGGGTCTGGTGGCATCTCTGGTTGGTGGCCCGCTGTTCCTGAAACTGCTCGGCAACCGTCTGCCGTATAAACCGGTTCCGGCAGAATTTTCCGACCTGAAGGTGCGGGAGGAGCATACCCTGCCGTCGCTGGGGGCAACGCTGTTTACGGTGCTGCTGCCGATTGTTCTGATGCTGGTGAAGACCCTCGCTGAGCTCAATATGGCGAAGGAAGGCACGCTGTATACCCTGCTGGAGTTTATCGGCAACCCGATCACGGCAATGTTTATCGCTGTATTTGTCGCCTACTACCTGCTGGGGATCCGCCAGCATATGGGCATGGGCGCAATGCTGACCCATACGGAGCACGGCTTTGGCTCTATCGCGAACATATTGTTGATTATTGGTGCCGGTGGCGCGTTCAACGCTATTCTCAAAACCAGCGGGCTGGCAGATTCGCTGGCGCATATTCTCTCGAACCTGCACATGCATCCGATCCTGCTCGCCTGGCTGGTGGCGCTGGTGCTGCATGCCGCTGTAGGCTACGCTACGGTCGCGATGATGGGTGCGACGGCAATAGTGGCGCCGATGCTACCGCTCTACCCGAACGTAAGCCCGGAGATCATCACCATTGCCATCGGTTCCGGCGCTATTGGCTGCACGATCGTGACCGATTCGCTCTTCTGGCTGGTCAAGCAATACTGCGGCGCGACCCTGAATGAGACCTTCAAATACTATACGACGGCGACGTTTATCGCCTCGGTGCTTGCACTTGGCGGCACATTCCTGCTTTCTTTCATTATCTGAGCGCGACGAGACGTATTATGGAAAACGCAACTATCACTGCTTTAACCGCACAATTTCCTCTGGTTGAGGATCTGATGGCTCTGAAAGAGACCACGTGGCTTAACCCGCGAACCACTTCGCTTGCAGAAGGGTTGCCCTATGTCGGGCTGACCAAAGCCGACGTGGACGACGCGCATGCGCGCCTCAACCGCTTCGCGCCGTATCTGGCGAAAGCCTTCCCGGAAACCGCGGCAACGGGCGGGATTATCGAATCTGAGCTGGTTGCTATTCCGGCCATGAAAAAACGGCTGGAGAGAGAATCTGGCAAGGCTCTTCCCGGAACGCTGCTGCTGAAAAAAGACAGTCATCTGCCCATCTCCGGCTCGATTAAAGCGCGCGGCGGCATCTACGAGGTGCTGACCCACGCGGAAAAACTGGCGCTGGAAGCGGGATTGCTGAGCACTGAAGATGACTACAGCATCCTGCTGGAACCGCGCTTTAAAGACTTCTTTAGCCAGTACAGCATTGCGGTGGGTTCAACCGGCAACCTGGGAATGTCCATCGGCATCATGAGCGCACGCATCGGCTTTAAGGTGACGGTACATATGTCCGCCGACGCCCGCGAGTGGAAGAAAGCCAAACTGCGCAGCCATGGCGTTACCGTCGTGGAATATGAGCAGGATTATGGCGTGGCGGTGGAACAAGGGCGAAAAGCGGCGGAAAACGACCCGAACTGCTTCTTTATCGACGATGAAAACTCTCGCACCCTGTTCCTGGGCTATGCCGTTGCCGGCGAGCGCCTGAAGGCGCAGTTTGCCGAACAGGGCCGTGTGGTGGATGCAGAGTACCCGCTGTATGTCTATCTGCCGTGCGGCGTTGGCGGGGGGCCTGGCGGTGTGGCGTTTGGTCTGAAGCTGGCGTTTGGCGACAACGTTCACTGCTTCTTTGCCGAGCCCACGCACTCCCCGTGCATGCTGCTGGGAGTTTATACCGGCCTGCACGATGAGATTGCCGTGCAGGATCTGGGTATCGACAACGTGACGGCAGCGGACGGGCTGGCGGTCGGACGCGCGTCGGGCTTCGTCGGCCGCGCGATGGAACGTCTGCTCGACGGGTTCTATACCCTTTCCGATCAAAGCATGTACGACATGCTCGGCTGGCTGGCGCAGGAGGAAGGGATTCGTCTGGAGCCATCGGCGCTGGCGGGCATGGCCGGGCCGCTGCGTGTTCAGGCTGATGCCAACGTCACCCATCTCGTGTGGGCGACCGGCGGCGGCATGGTGCCGGAAGACGAGATGGCGAAGTATCTGGCGAAAGGGAAGTAATTATGCCGGGTGGCGGCTGCGCCTTACCCGGCCTACAGGTGCACAATTTGTTGAATGTGGGTTACCGCAAACAGCAGTGATAGCGACAGCACGGCCAGGGCGATGAGGAACTTATCCCGCACCGCCTTCGGCTGCACAAAATCGTCCTGCGCCACGTCCATCACGTTACGGCTGCGGGTATAGCGCCATAAAATGATGGCCACCAGCGCCAGCACAACCAGTGAGATCCAGAAGGGTAGCCCCGTGCGGTGCCAGTTGTGCTTAATCGCCAGGGCAATCAGCGCGCCATACCCCAGCAGCGTGCGCAGCCACGCCAGCGACGTCCGCTCCGGCTGCAGGCCGGGGTCCGCTTCGCGCCGCGCTTTGCGACTATCCGCCATACACCACCAGCACCATCACCACGCCCGCCACTGTCAGCAAAATCGCACTGATGATCAGTAACCCACGCGTATAGGGCAGATCCTGCTTCAGGCGCATCGCCTTTTCGTTACGCAGCCAGCGCAGATAGCCGTAAATCGCCAGTACGCCCGCAAACAGGCACAGCAACAGCGCCAGCACTTCACGAATCAACGGCGTGGCGAAATCGGGCGCGAGCTGATCAAGACCGACGCCGGCGGCCAGAAAGCCCAGCGCGGTACGGATCCACGCCAGATATGTACGTTCATTGGCCAGCGAGAAGCGGTAGTCCGGGGCTTCACCGAGGCGGGAAATTTTCATGAAGGCTCCTTGTCATGCTGCAGGCAGGCTTCAGCATAGCGTAAATCGGCCAGGACAAGGAGACCGGCATCAGGCGATGCCGGTCAGGAGGGTTAATGCAGTTCTGGCCAGTAATCCTTATTGGCCTCGATCAGGTCATCCAGAATCGCTTTCGCGACCGACGCGCTCGGTACGGTTTTTGACAGGGTGATTGCCTGCCAGAGTTTCTGGTACGAGCGTTGCTCCCAGGCATCCACCACCAGTTTTTCCACCGCCACCTGCTGGCTCATCAGCCCTTTCTGGAAGTGCGGGATATCGCCCACGGTGAGCGGCTCCGGCCCGTTATGGCCCACCAGACACGGAATTTCCACCATCGCGTCGGCATCAAAGTTATGAATGGCCCCGTTGTTTGGCACAATCAGCAGCATCCGCTCCTGGGTATTAAAGGCAATCGCCGTCGCCAGATCGACGATGTACGAGGCATGTTCGTCGATCTCCAGCTCCCCGGCAGAGGATTTTCCGGCTTCTATAATCGCCCGGCACGAACTGAATACATGCTTCTCACGGTGATCCATAACTTCATTGGCGCGGGTCCGCTCCGGGTTGGCGTGCGCGACCACGTAGTCCGGGAACAGGTAATACTTCAGATAGGTGTTTGGCATGGTATCTGGATCGAGCGCCTGCACGTCTTTGGCTTTGGCGAAGGTATCGTTCCAGCTCGCTTCGGTATGCGCATCTTCCGAAGGCGGAACATAGCCGTGTTTCGCCACGTATTCGCGCAGTTTCGGCATCAGATCGTTACCGTTCAGATCTTCAATCGATGTCCACCAGCCGAAGTGGTTCAGGCCGTAGTAACGCACGCGCATCTGTTTGCGGTCTTTCAGGCCGACAATCTGCGCCATGCGCCCTTCAATACCGATTGGCATATCGCAGATGTTGAGAATTTTGGCATGCGGACGCAGGCGGCGCGTCGCTTCCGCCACAATCGCCGCCGGGTTGGAGTAGTTCAGCATCCACGCGTTCGGGGAGTACTGCTCCATATAATCCACCAGTTCCAGTACGCCGCCGATGGAGCGCATGCCGTAAGAGATCCCACCCGGGCCGCAGGTTTCCTGACCTAGCACACCGTGACGCAGCGGAATTTTCTCGTCTTTTTCGCGCATCGGGTATTTGCCCACGCGGATGTGCGCCATCACGAAATCCACATCGGTAAACGCCGCTTTTGGATCGGTGGTGTAGCTAAACTCAATCTCCGGTGCCTGTTCCTTAAGGATAATTTTGCACGCCTCGGCGATGGTTTCCTGACGTGCGCCATCGTTGTCATAAAACTTCAGGGCACGCAGCGGGAAACGGTCACGGTTGGCTAACAGCATCAGGACGATACCAGGCGTAAAGGTGCTGCCGCCGCCTGCAATGACAACTGAGAATTTTTTCATGATATAGCCTCTGTCAGGGTGGTTTGTTCATTCGTTAAAGGGGTTTTCATCAGCGATTCCAGCTTGTCGCGCACCTGCGGAACGTGCAGGCCAACGATCACCTGTATGCCGTTGCCGCGTCGCACTACGCCGTGTGCGCCGAGGGCTTTGAACACCTCATCGCTTTGGGTTTGCGCCATGTCGACCAGCGCGATACGCAAGCGGGTGGCGCAGTTGTTGATGCTTTCGATGTTGGCCGCGCCGCCCAGCGCCTGCAGGAATCCGGCGGCTTGGCCGACCTGCTGGCTGGCGGCAGCCGGGGCGGTGGTTTGTCCGCGCGCCGCCTTATAGTCCGCCTTGCTGTAGAGTTTGATTTCACTCTCTTCACGACCCGGGGTTTTGAGGTTCAGACGCTCAATCAGCGTTTTGAAGACCACGAAGTAAAGGCCGGTAAAGCAGACGCCGATGCCGATCTGGGTGAATACCGTTGAAGCGTGGTTATGGAACATGGGGATCCAGTTTTGCGGCAGGAACTGGTCCAGCAGGCCACCGCCCATGTTGCCCACCACGCCAAAGGTGTACATCACCGTCGCCATGGTGGCCGCCAGCACGGCGTGAATGGCAAACAGCAGCGGCGAAATAAACAGGAAAGTAAATTCCAGCGGTTCGGTAATCCCCACCAGCACGGCGGTAAGCGTGGCCGGGATCAGCAGGCCCGCGACCTTGACGCGGTTTTCTGGTGAGGCGGTGTACCAGATCGCCAGCGCAATCCCGACCGATCCAAACACCTTAGCGTTACCGTGCAGCGCGAAACCACCTTCCGGGAACAGGGTTTTCAGCGGCAGCGTGCTCTGGCTGAACGCCTGAAGATGCTGCGCCCAGTAGACCTGGATCCCACCCTCAACGGCGGCCGGGCCAAAGATAAACGGACCGTAGACGAAGTGGTGCAGCCCGGTTGGGATCAGAATGCGTTCCAGGAAGGTATACACCCAGACACCGAGCGCACCGGCGGAGCGTAAGAACGCCTGCAGGGACTCAATGCCCATCTGCACTTTCGGCCAGCCCAGCAGCGTCAGCCAGGCGCAGGGGATCATGACGAAAAACGCGATAATCACCACAAACGAGGTGCCCTGGAAAATGCCCAGGAAAACCGGCAGTGGTTTCTCGAAAAAGCGGTTATGGATCGCAGTGACAATACCGGAAATCGCAATCGCCCCAATAATGCTGGTATCAAGGGTTTTGATCCCGGCAATCATCGCCAGCCCGCTACCCGCCGTCGGTTCGGCGGAAAAGTCGACGCCAAAGAAGTGGCCCCAGGTCATCCCCATCGCGTTGATGAAGTAGTTCCAGGTCAGGAAGCTGATCAGCACCGCCAGACAGGCGCGGCCCTGCGCCTGTTTCGCCAAACCAATCGGTAAGCCAACGGCAAAAATCAGCGGCATATTGCGGAACACCGCCCAGCCGCCCTCTTCAATGATGTGCACGATCTGCGCGAACAGATTATCAGGAGCCGTTAAGGCTTCGCCCACGAAAAGCGGATTGCGAAGCATGATGGCGATTCCCACCACGATCCCGGCAAAGGGAAACAGCAACACCGGGGTAAACATGGCACCACCAAAACGTTGTATTTGACTGAGCATCTTTAAATCCTCACGTAACAACCTGTAGGGGAGAGAGGCCTTTATGGTTTTGTGCTGGCCTGAGGTGAGCATAAGAAGTTACTGATGCGCGAACATGGCGTGCCGCTGCGATTCGTGATCGCATTCATGGTTTTATTTTGACCAATCAGGTCTACTTTTCGCTGTAAATATGGACATGTCAGGATGCAATCCACGCCCTGATACGGGCAGAGAGGTCTACTGGTGATCTACAAATCCATTGCCGACCGATTACGGCTACGGCTGAATTCATCGGACTACAACATCGGCAGCCCCATTCCGGGTGAGAAAGCGCTGGCGCAGGAGTTTGGCGTGGCGCGCATGACCATTCGCAAGGCGCTGGATCTGCTGGTGAGCTGGGGGCTGGTTGAGCGGCGGCACGGCAGCGGGACGTTTGTAGCACGCAAAGATGTGCACCATGAAACCACCAACCTCACCGGGCTGGTGGAGGTACTGCGTCAGCAGGGCAAAGAGGTACAGAGCAAGGTGTTGCAGTTTGAAGTGATGCCCGCCCCGCCCGCCATCGCCAGCCAGCTGCGGATCCAGGTGGATGAGCGGATCTACTTTTCCCGCCGGGTGCGCTACGTGGACGGAAAACCGCTGATGCTGGAGGACAGCTTTATGCCCGTGAAGCTGTTTCGCAACCTCTCGCTGGCGCATCTGGAAGGGTCAAAGTTTGATTACATCGAGAAGGAGTGCGGAATTACAATCAGCGGCAATTACGAGAGCCTGACGCCGGTACTGGCCGATAAACAACTCGCTGGTTACATGAACCTGCCGGAGCAAACGCCGCTGCTGCGCATTACCTCTCTCTCCTACAGCGACAGCGGCGAGTTCCTTAACTATTCCGTGATGTTCCGAAATACCAGTGATTACCAGGTGGACTACCATCTGCGGCGCATCCACCCGGACGACCTGCTAACTCATCCCCCAGAACAGCACCGCCAGTAGCTGCGGGGTGATGATGCGCAGGAACATGACCAGCGGATAGACCGTAGCGTACGACAGCGCCGCCGCGCCGCTGGTGGCGTGCAGGCTATTGGCAAAGGCCAGCGCCGGTGGATCCGTCATCGACCCCGCCAGCATGCCGCACAGCGTCAGATAGTTCATTTTAGAGAACATTCGCGCCAGTATGCCGACCGTCAGCAGCGGGATCGCGGTGATGAAGATGCCATAGCCGACCCAACTCATCCCTTCCCCCCTGACCAGGGTATCGACAAAATCGCCACCGGATTTTAGCCCGACGACCGCCAGAAACAGCACAATGCCCAGCTCGCGCAGCGCCAGGTTGGCGCTCGGCGGCATAAACCAGTAGAGCTTACCGACACAGCCGATTCGCCCGAGGATCAGCGCCATAATCAGCGGCCCGCCCGCCAGACCCAGCTTGAGGGCCACCGGGAACCCCGGTATATACAGCGGAATGGAGCCAAGCAGCACGCCCAGCCCGATACCGATAAACACCGGCAGCATTTGGACCTGCTGCAGTTTTTGCTGAGCGTTACCGACCATATCCGCCACGGCGTCAATGGACGACGGACGCCCGACCAGGTTAAGAATATCGCCGAACTGCAGGCTGGCTTCCGGGCTGGCGACCAGTTCAACACCGGCGCGATTGAGACGAGAGATAACCACGTCGTAACGTTCTTTTACCTGCAAATCGCGTATTTTCTTGCCCAGAACGTGCTCGTTAGTTACCACCACACGCTCCACGCGCATGTCGGTGCCGCGGGTAGAGAGCGAGGTATCCACTTCCTGACCAATCACCAGCCGCGCGTTGTTTAAATCCCCGGGCTGCCCGACAAGGTGCAGCAGATCGCCTTGCCGGATAATGGTGCCAGGCGCGGGCACCATCAGCATTTCGTCACGTTTCAGGCGCGAGCAGATAATATTGGCGCTGTTCAGGATCGGCACGTCCTGAATCGCCATGTTGTTCAGATTGGGGTTATCGACGCGGATGTTGATGGTTTTGATCGGCATATGGCCGTTGGTAAGCGTGGTTTCGTGGTCCTTCGCCTCTTTGTCGACGTTAATGCGAAAGAGCACCCGAACCAGCCACATGGAGAGCAGAATGCCGCAAATCCCGAACGGATAAGCCATCGCATAGCTCATCCCCATCTGGTCGACAATGCCGGGTTCGATACCTAAATCGCGCAGGATTTGCTGGCCCGCACCCAGCGCGGGCGTGTTAGTCACGGCCCCGGAGAAAATGCCCAGCACCACGGGCAGCGGAATTGCGAAGAGTTTATGCAGGATAGCGGTGACCAGCCCGCCCATTACGACGATGCCGAGGGCAAACAGATTGAGGCGTAATCCGGAAACCCGCAATGAGGCGAAAAAGCCCGGCCCGACCTGAATGCCTATGGTATAGACGAAGAGGATCAGGCCGAACTCCTGCGTAAAGTGGAGCATATCGGCGCTGAGAACCAGCCCGAGTTTGTCAGCAAAGTGTCCGACAAAAATGCCGCCAAACAGCACCCCACCGATCCCAAACCCGACGCCACGGATTTTGATGTTGCCAATCCATAATCCAACAACAGCGACCAGGGCCAACACGCTGACGGTTAACGCGATATCACTCATGATCCACTTCCTTGCATAACCTTAGTTATGTTAAGGATTCTCTCAGAGGTAAAGGGCGTTGTATGGGTGATGGCGCACAAAAAAGCCCTGCCGGGGCAGGGCTTTAACTTTTCACCCTCTCCCACAGGGAGAGGGCTGGGGGTGAGGGCACCAGCCCGCACAGCATTAGCTATTCAGCGCCGGCCGCTCGCTAATGGCGATACGCTGTGGCGCGATGGCTTCCGGCACGTTACGGACCAGGTCAATATGCAGCAACCCGTTGGTAAAGGTCGCGCCGGAGACTTCCATATGATCTGCCAGGGTAAAGCTCAGGCTAAACGGCTGAGTCACCAGACCCTGATGCAGCCATTTGGTCTCGGTTTCTTGTTTTTCCGGCGTCCCTTTCACGGTCAGACGCGTGCCTTCGAGCTGGATATCCAGATCGTCCTGGCGGAACCCGGCCAGCGCCAGCGTGATGCGATAGTGGTTATCGTCGCTTTTTTCGATGTTGTACGGCGGAAACGTCTGGTGCTCAGTGGTGCTCTGCAGGGCGTTAGCCAGTTTGTCAAAACCAATCCACTGACGCAGCAGGGGGGATAAATCGTAGTTACGCATACTAAATCTCCTTCTGAGAAGCGAGTTCGGCACAGTTTATTTTTGTGCACAGTTGTTCCTGCAAATCCTTGTGGATTCGCATATGCTCCCGGTTCGGCAAGCAATTCTGAGTGGGCCGCTGACGCGACCCGCGGCATTAATTAATTTCGATACGGCGCGGTTTTTTCTCTTCCGGAATCACACGTTCCAGCTCGATAAACAGCAGACCGTTGACCAGATTCGCGCCTTTAACGTGAATGTTCTCCGCTAACTGGAACTTGCGTTCAAAGTTGCGCTCGGCGATGCCCTGGTAAAGGTAGGTACGTTCTTTCTGCTCGGCCGTATGTGAACCTTTCACCACCAGCAGGTTGTCCTGCGCGGTGATCTCCAGTTCGCTCTCTGCAAAACCGGCGACAGCAATGGCAATGCGGTAGTGGTTTTCATCAACCAGCTCAACATTGTATGGAGGGTAGCCGTTGCTCTGGCTTTGGTTATTTTCTAAATGATTAAACAGGCGGTCAAAACCAATTGCAGAACGGTATAGCGGGGAAAGATCGAAGTTACGCATAAATAAAAGCTCCTGAAATCAGCGAGAAATTTTAGCCTTCCACCATGGACAGGCCATTGCGCCCCCGAACACCCATCAGGCGTGCTCGTTATCGGGTTACATTCTTAAAATGGGTCTGGAAACGGTGTTTTCAACCGCGACGTTCGCACTTTTTTTTGCACTTTTGAGCTTCTCGCTTAGACTGGGACAACAGCACAAAGGGTTAAATTGCGATGGCTGCCACAGTGCGGGGTTATTGGGCTATTCATTTTCAACAAGGCTCGCTATAACCCAGAGTTGCAGGTCTATGCAGTGCCATTAACGATGACTGAGTGATGATGAAAAATGTTCTGATTAAGCTGACGACGTTCAGCGGGGTGGTTTTACTTTGCGGGTGTTCGAGCGTGATGTCTCACACCGGCGGTAAAGAAGGAACATATCCGGGGACGCGCGCCAGCGCGGCGATGATCTCCGATGATGACACGAACTGGGGCACCAAATCCCTGGTGATCCTCGATATGCCGTTCACGGCAGTGGCCGATACGCTTTTGCTGCCCTGGGATATGTTCCGCACGGACAGCTCCGTACGCTCGCGCGTTGAGAAAAGCGAGCAGCAAAATCTGGCAACCAACGCCGTTATCCCGCCCGCCGAGATGCCGCGACGCTAATCCTGTACGGTTTCCGTTAGCCACAGCTGGCGGAAACCCTCTTTCTCCTCCATCCATGCAATAGCGCGCCCGTCCGGGGAAAAGACGACCGCATCGGCAGACGGCGGATTGCCGTGATCGGACGTCAAAAACGTGACCTCTCCGGTCTGCGCATCGCAGCAGGCGATACGATTTTCCAGCACAAATCCCAGACTGTCGCCCGAAGGATGCCAGTTGAATGCCGACTGGATACCGCTTTCGGTATGCGTTAACTGACGCGGCTCGCCCCCCTCCGGTGAGACCAGCCACAGCTGGACAATGCCGTTATCATCACGCATCAGAAAAGCAATCTGCGTACCCTGCGGGTTGCTGCGCACCCAGTGGCGCGGCACGTTCACCAGCCCCGGATACACCTTTTGATGGGTAAAGGTCAGACGGCGCTGCAGCACGCCAGCAGGCGGTGCTGGCATCGTCTCTGGCGTGCCCTGCAATGGCGCATCGCCTGCCTGTTTCCAGCCCTGCTCGTCTTTGGGCAGATCGACAATAAACAGTTCAGGCACTTTTTCGCCTTTCACAGACAGGGTATCGCCAATAAACGCCAGCCTGCCGTTGCCCACCCAGCCCTCTTCATAGGCGCGGTTGATCTCATCGCTGCCCGGCTGTGGGTTCGGCGTCGTGCGGCTTACCAGCACGCTCCAGAAGGTGCCCGGATATTCATGAGGATGGTTGCCCTGCGGGATGACCGGGCCAAAGGGTGCGGCGACGCCAACGTTACGTAAATCGAGCTTTGGATCGCGCTCATGCAACACATGGTCGTTATAGGTGAAGCTGACGAACTGCCCGTTCGGGCTAAAGACGTGTACATGGCTACCGCCACGGAGTGCGCCTGCGGTATAGGGCGCGGTGATATCCATGGCATCGAGGTTGCTCGCCTGGCCGTTATGGACAATCACGCCCTGGCGATGGTGAAAATCGTATTGCCAGTCTGCATCCGGGTTTTTCGGGCCGTGGATAAAGACGTATTTGTCTTGTGCAGGATGAACGGTCACCACCCCGACATGCGCGCCGTGCGTGGCACGATAAATCACCTCAACCTCGCCCGTACCGACGTTTACCCGCTCTATGGTTTCGCCGGTGAACGATGCCCCGGACGGGCGCACATCGTAGACCAGCCACTGGCTGTCCGGTGTCCAGGTATTGGTATTGGTGAGCTGGTGGTTGCGGGAAGCAAAGGTGATTTGTTTCATGGGATACCCTGATGCGCAGTTATCGCATCAGGGTAAAACATCCGCAGGGATTAGCCTACTCGTTTCACGTCGCCGACCAGCAGGATGTAGGAGAGCGCGCCAATCAACGCCACGGCAGAGATGTAGACCAGGGCCGGGCCAAAGCCGTAGTCCTGCGCCAGGTAGCCGATGACCAGCGGCACAGTGATCCCGCCGAGTCCACCGACGAAGTTGAACACACCACCGGTCAGGCCAATCAGACGCATCGGCGCCAGAGACGACACCAGCGACCAGGTGATAGAGGCAAAACCGTTGCCGAAGAACGCGAGCGCCATCAGGGTCATAATCCACACCGGATCGTTGGTGTAGTTGGCGCCCATGATACAGGTTGAGATCAGCAGCCCGCAGATAATCGGCGTTTTACGCGCAACACCTAATGAGACGCCTTTTTTGACCAGCTTATCCGCCAGCCAGCCCGAGAGCAGCACGCCAAAGAATGCGGCAAGGAACGGTACGGTGGTCATAAAGCCCGCTTTCAGCGCGGTAATCCCCTTTTCCTGGGTGAGGTAATTCGGGAACCAGGTCAGGAAGAACCACAGCGTCGACGTAACCGCAAACTGACCGAGATAAACCCCCACCAGCTTACGATGGAAGACCAGCTTCCAGTCCGCGCGGGTCAGCGGTTGACGCGCCTCTTTTTTCACTGGCGCATCGCCGTCTACCAGGCCGCCACCGTCGCGGATGTAGTCCAGTTCCGCTTTGGTGATATTTTTTGTCAGACGCGGCGGTTGATAGACCTTGAACCAGATCAGGGACCAGATAATGCCGATCCCACCGGTGACGATAAACACCCAGTGCCAGCTTAGCAGCTCCTGGATCCAGATTAACAGCGGGGTCAGGAACGCCAGGCCGACAAACTGCCCGGAGGTGTAAAAGCCCACCGCAGAGGCACGTTCATGCTCCGGGAACCAACTGGTGACCATACGGTTGTTGGTGGGGAACGCGGGTGCCTCGAAAACGCCGGTGATAGCACGCAGGCCAATCAGTGACATCAGCCCGGTCGCGAAGCCCTGGAACAGGGTCGCCACGGACCAGCCTAAAATGGCGATGAAGTAGGTCAGACGCGACCCCACGCGGTCGAGGAACCAGCCGCCGGGGATCTGGCAGAGCGTATAGAGCCAGGCAAACGCCGAGAAGACGTAGCCCATTTCCGCCTTGGTGATCCCAAACTCTTCCTGAATATGGGCCGAGGCCACGGCAAGGTTGGCGCGGTCAACATAGCAAATGACCACGGTAATAAAGATCATGATTAGCGTCAGGTAGCGGCGACGCCCGGTCTTTGTAGCAGTAACTGGAATATCCATCGCAATCTGTCTCCAGATTTTGGGCATAGCGAAGCCGCTCACCATGCCCTGTAATTTACAGAGGGTTATATTTTTGTATGTACGTTTTTATTGCCCGGTGGCGCTTCGCTTACCGGGCCTACGAGAGAGTAGGCCGGATAAGCGTAGCGCCATCCGGCGATTTACCACTCGGCTACGGAGCCATCTTCATGACGCCACAGCGGGTTACGCCAGTCCGGCGCATTTTTACTGAGCTCAATGACTTTGGCTTCGTCAATGTCTACGCCAAGGCCCGGCTTCATTAATGGTTTGAAGAAACCGCCTTCCATGCTGAAGTCTTCTTTGTTTTTCACAAAGTCGAGCAATTCCGCGCCCTTGTTATAGTGAATGCCCATGCTCTGTTCCTGGAAGACGGCATTGCGGGAGACAAAATCCACGTGCAGGCAGGCCGCCAGCGCGACGGGCCCCAGCGGACAGTGCGGTGCCAGCGCCACATCGTAGGCTTCTGCCATCCCGGCAATTTTGTAGCATTCGGTGATACCGCCCGCATGGGAGAGATCCGGTTGCAGGATCGCAATACCGCCCGCCTCCAGCACACGTTTGAACTCGAAGCGCGAGAACATACGCTCACCTGCGGCGATAGGAATATGGGTCTGTTCAGCCAGTTTCGGATAGTACTCCGCCTGCTCGGCCAGGACGGGCTCTTCAATAAACAGCGGACGATAGGGCTCCAGCTCTTTAATCAGCACTTTGGCCATTGGCGCACTGACGCGTCCGTGGAAGTCCAGACCAAACTCAATCTCGTTACCGAAAGCTTCACGGATTTGCGCCACGGTATTCACCGCCCGGTCCACCGCGCGCGAGTTGTCTATCACACCCATCTCTTCACAGCCGTTAAGCTTAAAAGTATCGAAGCCGATATTGCGCAGCTGCGTAATGCCGTCGATCACTTCCGCAGGGCGGTCGCCACCCACCCAGCTGTAGGCTTTGATTTTGTCGCGTACCAGGCCGCCCATCAGCTGCCAGACCGGGGCATTCAGCACTTTGCCTTTGATATCCCACAGCGCCTGGTCAATACCGGCGATGGCGCTCATCAGGATTGGGCCACCGCGATAAAAGCCCGCCCGGTACATCACCTGCCACAGGTCGTTAATGCGTGCCGGATCCTGTCCAATCAGGTATTCCCCCAGCTCATGCACCGCGGCCTCCACGGTGCGCGCGCGCCCTTCTATCACCGGTTCGCCCCAGCCAACCACGCCTTCATCGGTTTCAATTTTCAGGAACATCCAGCGCGGGGGTAAACGGTACGTGGTGAGTTTGGTTATTTTCATTGCACTGCCTCTCGATACGCTTTCACAAATGCTGCCGCCTGCTGCGCGGTACGTTCAACGGACTGTCCGGCGCGATAGAGATCGCTGCCCAGCCCCGCGCCCACACAACCGGCGTTAATCCACTGCGCCAGGTTTTCTGGCGTCACGCCGCCCACGGCAAAGACCGGCACGCTGGCGGGCAAGACCGCTTTCAGTGCTTTGATATAGTCAGGACCAAAGGCTGAAGAGGGGAAAATTTTGAGCGACTGCGCACCCGCATCGAGGGCGGTAAAGGCTTCGGTTGCCGTCGCGCATCCTGGACACACGGTCATTCCATAGCTCACCGCGCGGCGGATCACCTCGGGGTTGATGTTGGGGGTGACGATGAGCTTGCAGCCCATCTTTGCCAGCCTCTCCACCTGCTCCGGCTGCAAGACGGTTCCTGCGCCAATCAGCGCTTTATCACCAAAGGCCTCCACCACTGTCGGAATGCTTTTTTCCCATTCGGGGGAGTTGAGCGGGATTTCCACCGCGTCGAATCCAGCGTCGATCACGGCACCGACGTGCGCTAGCGCCTCGTCGGGGGTAATGCCGCGCAAGATTGCGATAAGGGGAAGACTAGTTTGCCACTGCATGAGCGATGCTCCTTATTCCTGCCTGAAATGCCGTGTCGCCGGGTACCATTGATACTTCACGGCCAATCGCGCGAAACGCCTGCTCGTAGCGCGACGTCAGCGCTGCACCAGCGACAATCGTGACAGCCTGCTCGCGCCCGACGAACTCACGCATGCTGGCGACTTCTGCGCCAATCAGCAGGCCAGAAAGAAACTCGCTGACCTGCTCGCGCGGGAGATTTCCCAGCACGTGCGAGGCGCGAACCTCAAAAAGTTGCGGCAAAACATCAGGAGAAGCGATCCCACGAGCAAGGCCAGCAGCAAACGCCTCCGGCGACGGAACCTGCTCCGGCAAACCGGCCCCCAACAGCGAATGATTAAGCAGCAAATGGTGCAATTCGCCGGTCATTACGGTGCGAAAATCGTGGATATGCTGTGCATCTGCCTGGACCCACTTGCAGTGCGTGCCGGGCATGACGTAGACAGAAGAAGGAGAAAGCGTGCGCGCACCGAGCAGCTGTGTCTCTTCACCGCGCATCACGTTATGGTTATCGTCGCGCGAGACGCACAAACCGGGAACAATCCAGATATTGTCGCCAACGGACGTTAACTGCTTGCCAATGGCGGAGAAAGAGACAGGAACAGGCAGATAAGGCGCGATTTTCCAGCCCACGTTGCTGCCCACCATCCCCGCCATCACCACGGGCGTGGCGCTGTCGCGCCAGTTTTGTGTCACCTCTGCTAACACCGCCTCGGGGGATTTTCCGTTCAGACGCGTCACGCCTGCTTCTGATTGCCTTCTCTCCAGGCACTGCTCGCCCTGGTACAGCCAGGCGCGCAGATTGGTCGATCCCCAGTCAATTGCGATGTAGCGTGATGTCATGTGATTTCCTTCAGCCTTCGTGTTGAGCTGGCAATCATGGTGAGCGCCGCCTGCTCTGCCGCATCGCCGTCCTGATGCCGTATCGCATCGAACAGCGCTTTATGTTCCTGGAGCGTTTTTGGCATATTGGCCTCATCACCCATCCAGGTACGTTCAAATACTGCTCGCTGTAGCGAGCTGATCGCCACGCTAAGCTGCTGTAACACCGGGTTATGCACCGACTGCAGTACCGCCTCGTGGTAGCGAATATCCGCCTCGTTAAATGCCTCACGGTTCTGGTTATTGGCGATCATGTCGTTCAGCGCCGACTCAATCTGCGCCAGGTCACCTGAGGTGGCGCGCTCTGCCGCCCAGCGGGCGATAGCCGGTTCTACCAGGTTTCGTACCTCGCTCATGGCGCCAATCAGCCGCGGGTCGTAATCGTTTTCCAGTACCCACTGCAGAACATCGGTATCGAGGTAGTTCCACTGGTTACGCGGGGCAACAAACGCGCCGCGATAGCGTTTCATTTCAATCAGCCGCTTCGCCATCAGCGAGCGGAACACTTCCCGGATGATGTTGCGGGAGGTTTCAAACTCCTCACACAGTTCTGCCTCTGCCGGCAGCGGCGAGCCGGGAACATATTTGCCACCCACAATCTGTGTACCCAGCGTGATGACAATGCGATCGGTTTTATTGAGAGTCATGGAGAGTCCTTGTGCTCTGTAAGTCCATCACTACTTTACCGCGACCGCTGAATTTCGCCTCACTTTTGCAGTACAAACGTGAGGCCTTTCGCCTTTGCTGTGATGACAATGTAGTACAATCATTTAATGTTGTACTACAATCAAGATCACAAAAAGAACAATTCAATAAACTCAGGGCCAAAAAAAGCCCCGGTTGATAACCGAGGCTGATGATTAAGGGCGACTGCTAAGACAGGACAAATTTCTCAATCGCGTAAGCCACGCCGTCTTCCAGGTTAGATTTGGTGACGAAGTTCGCCACTTCTTTCACTGACGGGATGGCGTTTTCCATCGCCACGCCCATACCCGCGTATTCAATCATTGCGATGTCGTTTTCCTGATCGCCCAGGGCCATGATCTCTTCAGGCTTAATGCCCAGCGCGTCGGCAAGCGACTTCACGCCGGTGCCCTTATTGACGCGTTTATCGAGGATTTCGAGGAAGTACGGTGCGCTTTTCAGCACAGTGTATTTCTCTTTGACCTCCGCCGGGATGCGCGCAATGGCTTTATCGAGGATCTCTGGCTCATCGATCATCATTACTTTCAGGAACTGAGTGTTCGGATCCATTTTTTCTGCTTCACAGAACACCAGCGGAATGGTGGCGACATACGATTCGTGCACGGTGTAATAGCTGATGTCGCGGTTAGCGGTGTAGAGCGTTGTACGATCGAGCGCGTGGAAGTGAGACCCGACTTCACGGGACAGTTTTTCCAGGAACAGATAGTCATCATAATTCAGCGCGGTTTGCGCAACCGTGCTGCCGTCCGCCGCTTTCTGCACCAGCGCGCCGTTATAGGTGATGCAGTAATCGCCCGGCTGATTCATGTGTAGCTCTTTGAGGTAGCTGTGCACGCCCGCATACGGACGCCCGGTGGTCAGTACCACATTCACGCCCTTTGCGCGCGCCGCGGCGATTGCGTTTTTAACGGCTGGAGAGATAGTGTGGTCTGGCAGAAGCAGCGTGCCGTCCATATCGATTGCAATGAGTTTGATAGCCATGAGGTCCCCGGGATAAATGAGTGCTACCTCATGCTAACGCGATTAAGCACACAAAAATAGAGCTACATTGCGCAACCGAAAACCCCTTTTTCCGCAATCCCGGGGAACGTTGGCTCACTCGCGGGTGAGGACGATTTTACCAAACGCGCCGCGATCGAGGTGTTCCAGCGCCTGCTCCAGCTGGTCAAAACGGTAGCGCTGCTCAATGACCGGTTTCAGCCCTGTCACTTCCACGGCGCGGACAAACTCTTCCAGTGCACGGCGATGCCCGACACCAATCCCCTGAATAACCGGGGATTTCAGCAACAACTCACCCGCTGATAGCGTAATCTCGCTCCCGGCCAGCACGCCAATCACCGAGATGCGTCCATGAACGGCGACGGCACGCAGGGAGTGCTGCAGGTTTTCTCCCCCCACGGTTTCAATTATGTGGTCAATGCCGCGATCCTGAGTCAGCGTTAAAAGCGCTTCAGCCCAGTCGCCTTTCAGCCGGTTGATACCCCGATCGGCTCCCAGTTTTTTAGCCCGCGCCAGCTTTTCATCACTCCCCGAGGTCACGTAAACCTCTGCACCGAGTGCTTTTGCAATTTGCAGTGCGAAAATCGCCACCCCGCCGGTGCCTTGTACCAGCACCGATTGTCCGGCTCGCAAGTTCCCGCGCTCCACCAGCGCAAACCAGGCGGTTAGCCCTGCACAAGGTAATGTGCTGGCCTCAACGTCATCCAGGGTTTCCGGAGCGGCCACCAGCCCGTTTTCATTCACGATCGCGTACTCAGCCAGCATCCCCGGGAAGTACCCTCCGCTCGTTTTATAGGGCAAATGACGGGCATCCGCCTGCGGCCTGCCATCGATCCACTCCGGGAAGAACGTCGAGATGACGCGAGCGCCGGGTTGAAAACGCGTCACGCCTTCACCGATGCTGTCCACCACGCCGGCCATGTCAGACGCCGGTGTGAACGGGAAGGAAAGCGGGATCGGCATCATGCCTTCAATCACCATTTTATCGCGATAGTTGAGCGCAACGGCATTCACCCGCACGCGCACTTCGCCTGGACCTGGCTTCGGAACAGGTTCCTGGGTGAGTTTAAGATTCTCCCGTCCGAGAGCGTTCATTGACCAGCGTTGCATTGTCTCTGCCATCGTTTTTCTCCTGCCGTTAAATAAGCTTCAGTATCGACAGTCTACCGTTGACTCCTTGTTGCCAGTGGCGATAACTTTTCCCACTATTGACGCCATAATGGAAACAATCCATGACCAGTACGCTGAAGGATATTCCCGTTTTCGTGGCCGCCGTGGAGGCGGGCAGTTTTGCGCAGGCCGCGATCCGCCTGCATTTGTCGCGCTCCGCGGTGGGGAAAAGCATCGCTCGCCTGGAAGAGCGGCTGGGAGTCCGTCTGTTTCACCGCACCACCCGCAGCCAAAGCCTGACCGATAACGGGGCGCTTTTTTACGATCGCTGCCTGCGCGCGCTGGAGGAGATTAGGGGCGCGGAGTCGCTGCTGGAAACGGGGAAGCAGCAGGTCAGCGGCCGCCTGCGTGTGGCCATGCCGGTGCTGTTTGGTCGCCAGTGCGTCGCGCCACTGCTGATAGAACTGGCGCAGGAACATCCCGGTCTTGAACTGGAAATGTCATTCAGCGACCGCGTGGTGGATCTCGTAGAGGAAGGGTTTGATATGGCGGTGCGCAACGGCACGTTGCAGGACAGTAGCGTTCTGGTCGCCAGAAGGCTGGGAGAACACCGCATGGTGCTCTGTGCTGCGCCAGAATATCTGCAAAAAAGCGGTCAGCCAGACACCGTTGCTGATTTACCCCACCATACTGCCATTAACTATCTGCGGGCAGGCAGAGTGTTACCCTGGCAGCTAATGGATAACGAAGGGAGATCGCACACCTTTACTCCCCGCTCATCCCTCAATATGGATGATTTACAGGCGATTTGCGACGCAGCGCTGGCAGGATACGGCATTGCATGGTTGCCCTGCTGGATGGCCCGCAGAGAAATACAGCAGGGGAAACTCATCCCGCTTTTAAAGCAGGCGCCGGACGTACGCTTCGACGTTCATGCAGTCTGGCAACAGACGCCGCATCTGCCACTCAGAGTCAGAATTGCCATCGATACGCTTGCCAGCCGTTTACCGTCAGTGCTGTCGCTGGATATGCCTGAGCCAAAAAAAAAGCCGCGCTAAATGCGCGGCCTGAGTCGTGCTGTATAACAACGATTAAATATCGATATTCGCCGCTTTCAGTGCGTTCTCTTCGATGAAGGCACGACGAGGTTCAACCGCATCGCCCATCAGGGTCGTGAACAACTGGTCGGCAGCAATCGCGTCTTTAACGGTAACGCGCAGCATGCGACGGCTTTCCGGATCCATGGTGGTTTCCCACAGCTGATCCGGGTTCATTTCGCCCAGACCTTTGTAACGCTGGATAGAGAGGCCGCGACGGGACTCTTTCACCAGCCATTCCAGCGCCTGTTCGAAGCTGGCCACCGGCTGACGACGTTCGCCACGTTCGATGAACGCATCGTCTTCAATCAGACCACGCAGCTTCTCGCCAAGAGTGCAGATACGACGGTATTCCGGGCCGGTCACAAACTCGTGCTCCAGCGGGTAATCGGTATCGACGCCGTGGGTACGCACGCGAATAATCGGCTCAAACTGCTGCGCCGCGTTCTGCTGAACGTCGAACTTCCACTGGCTACCGTGCTGCTCTTTCTCGTTCAGCTCGCTCACCAGCGCGTTCACCCAGCGGGTCACCGCCTGCTCGTTGCTCAGATCGGCTTCAGTCAGGGTTGGCTGATAGATCAGCTCCTTCAGCAGCGCTTTTGGATAGCGACGCTCCATACGACCAATCATTTTCTGCGTGGCGTTGAACTCAGACACCAGACGCTCCAGCGGCTCACCTGCCAGTGCCGGAGCGCTGGAGTTCGCATGCAGGGTCGCACCATCAAGTGCGATCGCGATTTGGTACTGATCCATCGCGTCGTCATCTTTAATGTACTGTTCCTGTTTGCCTTTCTTCACTTTGTACAGCGGCGGCTGTGCAATGTAGACGTGGCCGCGTTCAACGATTTCCGGCATCTGACGGTAGAAGAAGGTCAACAGCAGCGTACGGATGTGCGAGCCGTCGACGTCCGCATCGGTCATAATGATGATGCTGTGATAGCGCAGCTTGTCCGGGTTGTATTCGTCACGACCAATGCCGCAGCCCAGCGCGGTGATCAGCGTCGCCACTTCCTGAGAAGAGAGCATTTTGTCGAAACGCGCTTTCTCAACGTTGAGGATTTTACCTTTCAACGGCAGGATGGCCTGGTTCTTACGGTTACGGCCCTGCTTCGCAGAACCGCCCGCGGAGTCCCCTTCCACAAGGTACAGTTCGGACAGCGCCGGGTCGCGTTCCTGACAGTCAGCCAGTTTGCCCGGCAGACCCGCTAAGTCCAGCGCGCCTTTACGGCGGGTCATTTCACGGGCTTTACGCGCCGCTTCACGGGCACGCGCCGCATCGATAATTTTACCGACAACAATTTTCGCGTCGTTCGGGTTTTCCTGCAGGTAGTCGCTCAGCAGTTCGTTCATCTGCTGTTCAACCGCCGATTTCACCTCAGAGGAGACCAGCTTGTCTTTGGTCTGTGAGGAGAACTTCGGATCCGGCACTTTCACGGAGACAACAGCAATCAGGCCTTCACGGGCGTCATCACCGGTGGCGCTGACTTTCGCTTTTTTGCTGTAGCCTTCTTTGTCCATGTAGGCGTTCAGGGTACGGGTCATCGCCGCACGGAAGCCCGCAAGGTGCGTACCACCGTCACGCTGTGGAATGTTGTTGGTGAAGCAGTAGATGTTTTCCTGGAAACCGTCGTTCCACTGCAGAGCCACTTCCACGCCGATACCGTCTTTTTCCGTAGAGAAATAGAAGATATTTGGGTGAATTGGCGTTTTGTTCTTGTTCAGGTATTCAACGAACGCTTTGATACCACCTTCATAGTGGAAGTGGTCTTCTTTGTTGTCGCGTTTGTCACGCAGACGAATTGAGACACCGGAGTTCAGGAACGACAGTTCACGCAGGCGTTTTGCCAGGATGTCGTACTCGAACTCGGTGACGTTGGTGAAGGTTTCGAGGCTCGGCCAGAAACGCACCATGGTACCGGTTTTTTCGGTATCGCCGGTCACGGCCAGCGGCGCTTCAGGCACACCGTGCTGATAGATCTGGCGGTGAATTTTGCCTTCGCGCTGGATAACCAGTTCCAGTTTCTGCGACAGGGCGTTTACCACGGAAACACCTACGCCGTGCAGGCCGCCGGAGACTTTATAGGAGTTATCGTCAAATTTACCGCCTGCGTGCAGAACGGTCATGATCACTTCTGCAGCAGACACGCCCTCTTCCGGATGGATACCGGTCGGGATACCACGGCCGTCATCCTGTACGGAAACAGAGTTATCGGCGTGGATGGTGACGATAATGTCTTTACAGTGACCCGCGAGCGCTTCGTCGATAGCGTTATCTACCACCTCGAATACCATGTGGTGCAGACCGGTGCCGTCATCCGTATCGCCGATATACATACCCGGGCGCTTACGCACCGCATCCAGCCCTTTCAGGACTTTGATACTGGAGGAGTCATAAGAATTCGACATCAACGTTTCTCGCTCATTTCAACTTGGGTTAATCCGTTATTTTACCCTTTTCCACGGTAAACATCTTCGAATTTTCGTCCGACATGTCCATAACGTGTTCAGCGCTAATGGCGCTGACGAAAACCTGCGACTGCGTGGCTTTCAGGCGGCTGGCAAGCAGCCCGCGCCGCGCGTCGTCAAGTTCCGAGGCAAAATCATCTATCAGGTACAGGCAGCGTCGCCCGCTTTCGCGGGTGAGGAACTCCCCCTGAGCCAGGCGCAGCGCGCACATCAGGAGCTTGAGCTGCCCGCGCGACAAGGTGTCTTCTACCGGCGCACCGTCAGCACGAATGCGGAAATCTGCCTTGTGCGGGCCGTGCGCGGTGTAGGTCAACATACGGTCGCGCTCGAAGTTTCTCTCCAGCACCTCGGCATAATCCGTCTCTTTTTCCCAGCCGCGCTGGAAGGAGAAGGTGAGAGAAAATTCAGGTAAAAACTGTTTGCAGGTGTCGGCCATATCTTCGGCGATGCCTGCGCTGTATTCGGCACGCCAGCGGCTGATTTGTTCCGCAAGAGGAATTAATTCCATGTCCCACGGGCGCAGCTGGGCGTAGCGCGTGACCTGGCGCAATGCGGCGTTACGCTGCTTAAGCAGACGCTTCAGGTTGCTCCAGGCGTTAAAGAAACCGGCTTCGTTGTGAAAGCATCCCCAGTCGAGGAACGCTCTTCTGTATTTGGGGCCGCCGTTGAGTAAAGTAAACCCCTCCGGCGTGATCAGCTGCATCGGCATCAGCAGCGCCAGCTCCGCCACTTTGTGGCCGTCGGTACCGTCGATGCGCACCTTGCTGTCGCCCTGCTTGTCTTTGGTCAGGCCAATGGCGGTTTCCCGCTCCTCACTCTGCAAACGCCCGTGCAGGACAAAGGATTCCTGTTCGTGGCGAATCACGCGACCAATCTGCAAACTGCGAAACGCCCGGCCATGGCCGAGCGTATAGATGGCTTCAAGCACGCTGGTTTTGCCGCTGCCGTTCGCGCCAACCAGGAAGTTAAAGCCAGGGGATAAAGCGAGATCCGCGCTTTCGATATTGCGAAAGTCGCGGATCAACAGACGGGTGAGCGACATTACAGTCTCATTGGCATAACAACATACGCAGCCGACTGTGATGCGGCATCTTCAATCTGTACGCTCGATACGGAGTCAGTCAGCAGAATGCGAACGTTCTCGCATTTCAGTGCATTCAGCACGTCCAGCACGTAGCTGACGTTAAACCCGATTTCCATCTCCGCCCCGGCGTAGGTGACGTCCAGAATCTCTTCTGCTTCTTCCTGCTCCGGGTTGTTGGCGGTGATTTTGATCTGGTTTTCACTTACGTACAGGCGCACGCCGCGGAATTTCTCGTTCGAGAGAATGGCCGCACGGGCAAATGCCTGCTTGAGGCTATCGCAACCCGCTTCCAGCGTTTTGTCCGGGTTCTTCGGTAATACGCGGCGATAATCCGGGAAACGACCGTCAACCAGCTTGGATGTGAAGACGAAATCGCCCACGTGAGCGCGGATGTTGTTGCTGCCGATCTGCACGCGCAGCGGCGTGTCGCCACCGTCGAGCATACGCATCAGCTCAATTACGCCTTTACGCGGCACGATCACCGAATGGTTAGGTAGTGAGTCGCCAATTGGCATGGAACAGACCGCCAGACGGTGGCCGTCGGTGGCCACGGTACGCAGCTCTTCCCCTTCGGTTTCGAACAGCATGCCGTTTAAATAGTAACGAACGTCCTGGTGCGCCATAGAGAACTGCGTGGCTTCAATCAGACGCTTCATCGTCGCCTGCGGCAGGGTGAATTCGACTTCACTTTGCCAGTCGTCCAGGTTCGGGAAGTCCGCAGCAGGCAGCGTGGAGAGGGAGAAACGGCTGCGGCCAGAGCGCACCAGCATGCGGTCGCCTTCCAGCTGCACCGCGATCTCTGCGCCTTCCGGCAGCCCGCGGCAGATATCAAAGAATTTACGTGCCGGAACCGTGGTCGCGCCTGCGTCATGCGGCTGAGTCAGCGTAACGCGCGCGATCATTTCCATTTCCAGGTCTGTGCCGGTCAGCGACAGCGTACCGTCCGCGACCTGAAGCAGCAGGTTTCCGAGAATAGGCAGCGTTGGGCGGCCACCTAATGGGCCACTCACCTGTTGCAGCGGTTTTAATAAATGTTCACGTTCAACGGTAAATTTCATAGCGTCACGATGATAATGTTCTGATTAAATTGGAAAAATCTTCTTTTATGTCGTGGCTTTCTTCGCGTAACTGCTCAATCTTGCGACAAGCGTGCAGCACGGTCGTATGGTCACGGCCACCAAACGCATCGCCGATCTCCGGCAGACTGTGGTTGGTTAACTCCTTTGCCAGCGCCATCGCCATCTGACGCGGGCGCGCCACCGAGCGGGAACGACGTTTAGACAGTAAATCTGCCACTTTGATTTTGTAGTACTCGGCCACCGTCTTCTGAATGTTGTCGATAGTGACCAGTTTTTCCTGCAGTGCCAGCAGATCGCGCAGCGCTTCACGCACAAAATCGATGGTGATCGCGCGGCCGGTAAAGTTGGCATTGGCGATGACGCGGTTCAGCGCCCCTTCCAGCTCACGAACGTTGGAACGCAGACGCTTGGCAATAAAGAACGCCACTTCACCCGGCAGGCGAATGTCGTTCTCATCGGCTTTTTTCATCAGGATCGCGACGCGGGTTTCCAGTTCCGGCGGCTCGATCGCCACGGTCAGGCCCCAGCCGAAGCGGGATTTCAGACGATCTTCCACACCGTTGATCTCTTTTGGATAACGATCCGAGGTCAAAATGATCTGCTGGTTACCTTCCAGCAGCGCATTGAAGGTGTGGAAAAACTCCTCCTGCGATCGTTCTTTATTCGCAAAGAACTGAATGTCATCGATCAGCAGCGCATCAACAGAACGATAATAGCGTTTAAACTCTTCGATCGCATTGTTTTGCAGGGCCTTTACCATGTCCTGAACGAAGCGCTCGGAGTGCATATACACCACTTTCGCATTTGGCTTGCGCGCCATAATGCCGTTACCCACCGCGTGCAGAAGGTGCGTTTTACCCAGACCCGTGCCGCCATAGAGGAACAGCGGGTTATAGGCTCCACCGGGGTTGTCTGCCACCTGGCGAGCCGCCGCGCGTGCCAGCTGGTTCGATTTACCTTCCACGAAGTTATCGAAGGTGTGTTTGACGTTAACGTTAGAGCGGTAGGTCGGTTCTGCCGGGGCAGGCACATTATCCCAACCCGGACGTGCAGCAGGAGCAACGCGAGGAGCCGGAGCGGGTGCCGCCTGAGCAGGCGCTGCCACGTTTACGGTTTCGCGCACCGTCTGGGTGACCGGCTTTGTGCCCACTTCAAAGCGCAGCTGCGGGGCATCTGACCCGCAGAAATCATTCAGCAGTCCGTTGATGTTATTAAGGTACTTGTCCCTTACCCAATCGAGCACAAAACGGTTTGGCGCATACAAAGCCAGCGTGTTATCGCTCAGTTCCGCCTGCAACGGGCGGATCCACATACTGAATTCTGTGGCTGGTAACTCATCCTGCAATCGGGCAAGACACTGCTGCCAAAGCGAAAGTGACACGGCGGACTCCACTCGAACAATAAAAGAAAACTATTGAATATTCATGATTGTTGGCGCACATCGACATGACCCAATGAGGGGGATGTGCGAACCGCTATCTGCGGTTATACACGCCATCGTTGAAACAACCTGAACGATATTGTGTTTATGCCCGGCCAGGATCGCTGGATCCCGATCGGGACCGCGGATCATAGCCTAAACTGAGCCAGAGATCTTCTGTTTCTCACAGATTCTTCCCGATTTATCCACAGGAAGATCCGAAACCGGGTAAGTGTAAACGATCCTGGCGGGAGTGCCCCACGATTTAGCCCGCATATTGGAAAATTTAATGAGAACAGACAATTTTTTGCTTAAATGATCTAACGAAGATCCAGGACGATCCTTGCGCTTTGTTGATGAGACCGTATAATCCTCGACCCGGCGCGTGATGCTCTTCTTCCTGCGTCGTCCGTTGCTCATTTTCCACGCGAAATCGTGCGGAAATACGCGGGAAATAAGGAAAGAGAATTGACTCCGGAGTGTACAATTATTACAATCCGGCCTCTTTAATCACCCACGCTGAGGCGTTAGTCGTTCGAATCTCGTTCGGGTATACGCAAAAGTCAGTGAATTTATTCAAGTTTAGGTAGAAATCGCCATGAAACGCACTTTTCAACCGTCTGTACTGAAGCGCAACCGTTCTCACGGCTTCCGTGCTCGTATGGCTACTAAAAATGGTCGTCAGGTTCTGGCACGTCGTCGTGCTAAAGGCCGCGCTCGTCTGACCGTTTCCAAGTAATAAAGCTAACCCCTGAGTGGTTAAGCTAGCATTTCCCAGGGAGTTACGTTTGTTAACTCCCGCTCATTTCACTTTCGTCTTCCAGCAGCCACTACGGGCTGGCACGCCGCAAATCACCATCCTCGGCCGCCAAAATTCGCTGGGGCATCCCCGCATCGGTCTTACTGTCGCCAAGAAAAACGTTAAGCGTGCGCATGAACGCAACCGGATTAAACGTCTGACGCGTGAAAGCTTCCGTTTACGTCAGCACGAACTGCCTTCTATGGATTTCGTGGTGGTGGCGAAAAAAGGGGTTGCCGACCTCGATAACCGTGCTCTCTCGGAAGCGTTGGAAAAATTATGGCGCCGCCACTGTCGCCTGGCTCGCGGGTCCTGATAGCCCTCATTCGGGTCTATCAACGCCTGATTAGTCCGCTACTCGGGCCACACTGCCGTTTCACGCCAACATGCTCAAGCTACGGAATTGAGGCATTGCGCAGGTTTGGAGTGATAAAAGGCAGTTGGTTGACGGTGAAACGCGTATTAAAATGCCACCCTTTACACCCAGGTGGAGACGACCCCGTCCCCCCAGGACCCTTTGATACCAGAGAACACTAACGATGGATTCGCAACGCAATCTTCTTATCATCGCTTTGTTGTTCGTGTCTTTCATGATCTGGCAGGCATGGGAGCAGGATAAAAATCCTCAACCCCAGCAGCAGACCACGCAGACAACGAGCAGCCAGGGGAGTGCCGCCGACCAGGGCGTACCGGCCAGTGGCCAGGGGAAACAGATTACGGTTAAGACCGATGTGCTTGAGCTGACTATCAACACCCGTGGTGGTGATGTTGAGCAGGCGCTGCTGTTGACCTACCCGAAAGAGCTGAAGTCTACCGAGCCGTTCCAGTTACTGGAAACCACGCCAGAGTTTATCTACCAGGCGCAGAGCGGCCTGACCGGTCGTGATGGCCCGGATAACCCGGCTAACGGTGCGCGTCCACTGTACAACGTCGAAAACGACACCTTTGTACTGGCTGATGGCCAGAACGAACTCGTTATTCCGATGACCTACACCGACGCGGCAGGCAACACCTTCACTAAAACCTTCACCCTGAAACGCGGTGAATATGCAGTGAACGTGGGCTACAGCGTACAGAACGCCGGTGCGAAACCGCTTGAAGTATCGACCTTTGGTCAGCTGAAGCAGTCCATCAATCTGCCGTCTCACCGTGACACCGGAAGCAGCAACTTTGCGCTGCATACCTTCCGTGGCGCGGCATACTCCACGCCTGACGCGAAGTATGAGAAATACAAATTCGACACCATTGCCGATAACGAAAACCTGAACGTCAGCTCCAAAGGCGGTTGGGTGGCAATGTTGCAGCAGTATTTCGCAACGGCATGGATCCCAAATAACGACGGTACCAATAACTTCTACACCGCGAATCTGGGCAACGGTATTGCGGCTATCGGCTACAAATCTCAGCCGGTTCTGGTTCAGCCGGGTCAAACCGGTAAGCTGGCAAGCACCCTGTGGGTCGGCCCGGAAATCCAGGACAAAATGGCTGCTGTTGCACCGCACCTGGATCTGACCGTTGACTACGGCTGGTTGTGGTTCATCTCTCAGCCGCTGTTCAAGCTGCTGAAGTTCATCCACAGCTTCCTGGGTAACTGGGGCTTCTCCATCATCGTTATCACCTTCATCGTACGTGGCATCATGTACCCGCTGACCAAAGCGCAGTACACCTCCATGGCGAAGATGCGTATGCTGCAGCCGAAGATTCAGGCAATGCGCGAGCGTCTGGGCGATGACAAACAGCGTCAGAGCCAGGAGATGATGGCCCTGTATAAAGCAGAGAAAGTGAACCCGCTGGGTGGCTGCTTCCCGCTGCTGATTCAGATGCCAATCTTCCTTGCGCTGTACTACATGCTGATGGGTTCCGTTGAGCTGCGCCATGCGCCGTTCGCGCTGTGGATCCATGACCTGTCCGCACAGGACCCGTACTACATCCTGCCGATCCTGATGGGCGTGACGATGTTCTTCATCCAGAAGATGTCTCCGACCACCGTGACCGACCCGATGCAGCAGAAGATCATGACCTTTATGCCGGTCATCTTCACCGTGTTCTTCCTGTGGTTCCCGTCAGGTCTGGTGCTGTACTATATCGTCAGCAACCTGGTGACCATCATCCAGCAGCAGCTGATTTACCGTGGTCTGGAAAAACGTGGCCTGCATAGCCGCGAAAAGAAAAAGTCCTGATTCGGTAAGTTAACGCTAAAATAAGGGCGGTCGATTGACCGCCTTTTTTATTTGTATTGAACGAGAGCAACCATGAGCCATAACGACACTATCGTCGCCCAGGCAACCCCACCGGGACGCGGTGGTGTAGGCATTTTGCGTATCTCCGGCCTGAAGGCGCGCGAGGTCGCTGAAGCGGTACTGGGTAAACTGCCAAAGCCGCGCTACGCTGATTATCTGCCGTTTAAAGACAGCGACGGTACCCCACTGGACCAGGGCATTGCGCTGTGGTTCCCCGGCCCGAACTCCTTTACCGGTGAAGACGTGCTGGAGCTGCAGGGTCACGGTGGCCCGGTCATCCTCGACCTGCTGTTAAAACGTATTCTGACTCTGCCGGGCCTGCGTATTGCGAAGCCTGGCGAGTTCTCCGAGCGTGCTTTCCTCAACGACAAGCTCGACCTGGCGCAGGCCGAGGCGATTGCAGACCTGATCGACGCCAGCTCTGAACAGGCGGCTCGCTCTGCTCTGAACTCGTTGCAGGGCGCTTTTTCCGCACGCGTAAATCACCTTGTGGAAGCACTTACTCACCTCAGGATCTACGTCGAAGCAGCGATTGACTTCCCGGATGAAGAAATTGACTTTCTCTCTGACGGTAAAATTGAAGCCCAGCTCAATGATGTGATGGCCGATCTCGATGCCGTTCGCGCCGAAGCGCGCCAGGGGAGTCTGCTGCGTGAAGGGATGAAGGTGGTCATCGCGGGTCGTCCAAACGCCGGTAAATCGAGCCTGCTGAACGCCCTCGCGGGCCGTGAGGCGGCGATCGTGACCGACATCGCCGGGACCACCCGCGACGTGCTGCGCGAGCATATTCACATCGATGGCATGCCGTTGCATATCATCGACACTGCGGGTCTGCGTGATGCCAGCGACGAAGTGGAGCGTATTGGTATCGAGCGCGCCTGGCAGGAGATTGAGCAGGCCGACCGTGTGCTGTTTATGGTAGATGGCACCACGACCGACGCCGTAGACCCGGCGGAGATCTGGCCGGACTTTATCGCCCGTCTGCCAGCTAAACTGCCGATCACCGTAGTGCGTAACAAAGCAGACGTCACCGGCGAAACGCTGGGCATCAGCGATGTGAATGGTCACTCACTTATCCGTCTGTCGGCCCGCACCGGCGAGGGCGTTGACGACCTGCGTAACCATCTCAAGCAGAGCATGGGCTTTGACACCAGCATGGAAGGCGGCTTCCTGGCGCGGCGTCGCCACCTGCAGGCGCTGGAAGAGGCGGCACGTCACCTTGAGCAGGGCAAAGCCCAGCTGATTGGCGCATGGGCGGGGGAATTGCTGGCGGAAGAGTTGCGCCTGGCGCAGCAGAATCTGAGTGAGATCACCGGGGAGTTTACGTCGGACGATCTGCTTGGGAGGATCTTCTCGAGCTTCTGTATTGGTAAGTGACCCCCGTTACTGAAGGGTGATTTCCCCCAGGAAATCACCCTTGTCCAGTCGATTGCCGTACTCAAAGAGAGCCATCCGGCCGAAAGCTACTGAACCGTTTTTTATTAGCCGATTATTGATCACCACTCTGAGCGTGACGGCGATCCTCACCTATGTAACCGTTTCCCTGGTGCTGCTGATGGAAACCATGGGTTTTAATCGCGAGCAGTATTCCACGATGGTCAGTATGGCGGTCTCGTTCTTGACGCCGTTTGCGCGCAATATGCTGATCGGGATTATGATTGGCTGTAGCATGCTCTGCATCCTTTTACTTATGGTCCTCCAGCCCTTCACGCAGATCTGGCATAAACGGAACAGCCATAATCCGAAAATCCTCTGGCTACGCGAGACCATCAAGGCGTTATAGGGTGTCAGCGATCCAATTTTCGCCTAAGAAAATGTAAAGTTCGGTCCTCAGCCTTTTCTTACTATCATTTACTGATTAAAACAGGAGTTGAGTTAAGCGATAATGATGTAACCGTTTAACCGACTACGACCATTATCAAGGAGCGAAAAATGGCTACGCACTTTGCAAGAGGGATACTGACAGAAGGTCGTCTCGTATCGGCCAGAATTTCTTCAGCGTGTCACAGTGAAGCGCTCAAACTTCCTGAGCACCGTCGGTCGCGTTTTTTGGCGTCCCGGGCGCTTCTTGCTGAACTGCTGTTTATGCTGTACGGCACCAGTGAGCTGCCGGACATTATCATCCAACCTGAAGGTCGTCCGGTCTTTGCCGACCCGGAGCTGCCGCGTTTCTCCATTGCCTATACGGGCAATATTATTGGCGTAGCACTCACCACCGAAGGCGATTGCGGGCTGGATATGGAGCTTCAGCGCGCGACACGCGGTTTTCACGGCGCCAGCCCGCATGATGATTACCCGCTCTCCAGCAATGAACAGCTGTGGGTGCGCAACCAGAACGATCCCACTGAAGCCCGGGCTCAGCTTATCACCTTGCGTCAGAGCATTCGTAAGCTCTGTGGCTGCGCGTCAGACGATGCCAGTCAGCTACAACTCCTGCCGGGCTCCGGACGCCTGCGCTCCACGCAAGCCGCGCTGGTAGAAGCGCTCAGCGATGTTGAAGACGTACTGATCTGGTCTGTAGCAGTGACACCTGCCATTGAACGGCTGAAAATCTGGGAATTTGACAGTAAACAGGGATGGAGTAGCCTTCCGGATGTGCCCGAACGTGCCAACGAGCCCGCTGCGCGCCTGATGAGATTAACCAGTTTACCGGCAGAAAAAGCATATACCCTTAGCTGATCCGCTCAGGGTCATCATGATGAAACAGGAGTAATCATGTCTGAAACGTTGAAAGTCGTTACATTACTGGGAAGCCTGCGCAAAGGTTCATTTAACGGAATGGTTGCCCGTACGCTGCCACAGTTGGCTCCGGCGGGTATGGAGATTAGCGCCCTGCCGTCCATTGGTGACATTCCCCTTTACGATGCGGACGAGCAACAGGAAGAAGGCTTTCCGCAGAGCGTCGAAGCGCTGGCCGAGCAGATTCGCCAGGCTGACGGGGTGGTGATTGTGACCCCAGAGTATAACTACTCGGTTCCGGGTGGCCTGAAAAACGCAATTGACTGGCTATCCCGCCTGCCGGAGCAGCCGCTTTCCGGTAAGCCGGTGCTGATTCAGACCAGTTCAATGGGTGCCATTGGCGGTGCGCGCTGCCAGTATCACCTGCGCCAGATCCTGGTATTCCTGGATGCAATGGTCATGAACAAGCCGGAATTTATGGGTGGAGTGATTCAGAATAAGGTCGACCCGCAGACGGGTGAAGTGGTGGATCAGAGCACGCGTGACCATCTCTCTGGCCAGCTGACGGCGTTTGGGGATTATATCAAGAGGGTGAAGGCTTAAGTGAGGTGCGGGCTGATGCCCTCACCCCAGCCCTCTCCCACGGGAGAGGGTGCAAACATGTTTATTTGGCGTCGATAAACACAATCTTCAGCACAAACAGCAGCGCCACAATGATGACACACGGGCTGAGGTCGCGGAAACGACCAGTGCCAATCTTCATCACGCAGTAAGAGATAAAGCCCAGGGCGATACCTTCAGTAATAGAGAAGCTGAACGGCATCATTACCGCGGTAATAAACGCCGGTACCGCTTCGGTTAAATCATCCCACTTCACGCGCGACAGGCTGGAGGTCATCAGTACCCCCACGTAAATCAGCGCACCGGCAGCCGCATACGGTGGAACCATGCCAGCCAGTGGAGAAAGGAAGATCACCAGCAGGAACAGAATACCCACCACTACCGCGGTCAGACCGGTACGGCCCCCTACGGAGACACCGGAAGAGGACTCAATGTAAGCGGTAACAGAAGAGGTCCCGATAAAAGCACCGCTGACAGAGGAGATGCTGTCCACAAACAGCGCCTGCTTCATGCGCGGGAATTTACCTTTCTCATCCGCCAGGCCCGCTTTGTCGGTCACGCCGATCAGCGTGCCGGAGGAGTCAAACAGGTTCACCAGCATAAAGGAGAAAATCACCCCCGCCAGACCCAGATTCAGGGAACCCGCCAGATCAACATGGCCAATAACGGTAGAGACGCTCGGTGGTGCGGAGACAATGCCGTTATAGTGAACGTCACCCAGCATCCAGCCCAGCAGGGTGGTCACTACGATGGATACCAGCACCGCCGCATGAATATTGCGCGAAGCGAGGATCGCGATGATAAAGAAGCCCAGCACGCCCAGCAGCACGTTATGGGAGGTCAGGTGACCGATGCTGACCAACGTCTCCGGGTTAGCGACGATAACACCGGCATTTTTCAGCCCCATCATACCGATGAACAGACCGATACCGCTGGTGATACCCACGCGCAGGCTGACAGGAATGTTAGCAATCATCCAGTAACGCACGCGGAAAATAGTCAGCAGCAGCAGACCAACCGCGCCCCAGAAGATAGCGCCCATGCCGACTTGCCACGGCAGCCCCATCGCCTGAACCACCACGAACGCAAAGAATGCGTTAAGACCCATCGCCGGGGCCAGTGCGACCGGCAGGTTAGCAAACACGCCCATCAGAATGCTGCCAAGTGCAGCGATCAGGCAGGTAGTCACGAAGACGGCGCTGGTATCCATGCCAGCAACGCCCAGAATTTGTGGGTTAACAAAAACGATATAGACCATCGTCAGGAAGGTGGTAAAACCGGCGATCACTTCGGTGCGTGCCGTTGTGCCGTGCTCGCGCAGTTTAAACACGCGCTCAAGCAGACCCTGACCCGATGTCTGGGTTGTGTGTTGTTGACTCATCATCAATTTCCGAACAAGGAGGGAAAATTCGTCGCTATCCTATACCAAAATGCGACAATAGTGGCGGTTACGAGATACTTTTTTCATTGATTTTGCTTATACGGCAACGATTGCGTCTCGTTGAACTGCAGTACGTAAACGTTAAACTTGTAAAAAGGGAAAGGCATGTCCGGAATTGAAGCGGTATTTTTCGACTGCGACGGTACGCTGGTCGACAGTGAGGTCATTTGTTCCCGCGCGTATGTCGCCATGTTCCAGGAATTTGGTATTACGCTCGCTCTCGACGAGGTGTTCAAACGCTTTAAGGGCGTGAAACTGTACGAGATCATCGACATCATTAACGCCGAACACGGTGTGGATCTGGCGAAAACGGATCTGGAACCGGTGTACCGCGCCGAGGTCGCACGCCTGTTCGATTCTGAGCTGGAGGTCATTGCTGGCGCAAACGCGCTGCTGGATGCCATGACGGTACCGATCTGCGTGGTGTCTAACGGACCGGTCAGCAAAATGCAGCACTCGCTGGGTAAGCTTGAGATGCTGCACCACTTCCCGGAAAAATTGTTCAGCGGCTACGATATTCAACGCTGGAAGCCAGATCCTGCGCTGATGTTCCATGCGGCAAACGCAATGAACGTCAACGTAGAGAACTGTATTCTGGTGGATGACTCGTCCGCGGGCGCGCAGTCGGGCATTGATGCAGGAATGGAAGTGTTTTATTTCTGTGCCGACCCGCACAACAAGCCGATCGATCATCCAAAAGTGACGACCTTTACCGATCTGGCGCAGTTGCCGGAATTGTGGAAGGCGCGCGGGTGGAATATTACACGATAGGTTTTTGTAGGCCCGGTAAGCGCAGCGCCACCGGGCATTTTAACCACTGATTACTCTTTCGGATCTTTACCCGCCAGCAGCTTGTCCAGCTCGTCGCCGCCCACGTGACGGAAGTCCTGACCTTTCACAAAGTAGAAAATGTATTCGCAAATGTTCTGGCAGCGGTCGCCGATACGCTCGATAGAGCGCGCGCAGAACAGGGCGGTCAGTACGCTTGGGATCGTACGTGAATCTTCCATCATGTAGGTCATCAGCTGGCGCACGATGCCTTCATACTCCTGGTCGACTTTCTTGTCTTCACGGTAGATACGTACCGCTTCATCCAGATCCATACGCGCAAAGGCATCCAGCACGTCGTGCAGCATCTGCACCGTGTGGCGGCCCAGCGACTCCAGGCTCACCAGCAGCGGCTGATGCTGCTGAGAGAATTTCTCCAGCGCGGTGCGGCAGATTTTATCCGCAACGTCACCGATACGTTCCAGCTCGGCGATGGTTTTGATGATGGCCATCACCAGACGCAGGTCGCTCGCCGTCGGCTGACGCTTGGCGATTATGCGCACACACGCTTCGTCAATCGCCACTTCCATCATGTTGACGTTTTTATCGCCTTCGATAACGCGCTTCGCCAGTTCGCTGTCCTGGTTATGCATCGCCGTGATCGCATCAGAAAGCTGTTGCTCGACCATGCCACCCATGGTCATGACCTGAGTGCGAATACTTTCCAGCTCTGCGTTGAACTGGCCGGAAATGTGTTTATTAAGATTGAGATTGTCCATAGCGCGCTCCTGAATCAACCGTAACGACCGGTGATATAGTCTTCTGTTTGCTTTTTAGCGGGCTTGGTGAACAGATCGTCCGTGTTACTGAACTCAATCAACTCGCCCAGGTACATAAATGCCGTGTGGTCGGAGCAACGCGCAGCCTGCTGCATGTTGTGGGTCACGATAACCACGGTGTAATCCTGCTTCAGCTCGGTGATCAGCTCTTCGATACGACCGGTTGAGATCGGGTCCAGCGCTGAACATGGCTCATCCAGCAGCAACACTTCCGGGCGGATCGCGATTCCACGCGCAATGCACAGACGCTGCTGCTGCCCGCCGGAGAGAGAGTAACCGCTCTGGTGCAACTTATCTTTGGTTTCGTTCCATAATGCGGCCTTGGTCAAGGCCCACTGCACGCGCTCGTCCATATCGGCACGGGAGAGCTTTTCAAAAAGGCGTACACCAAACGCGATGTTGTCGTATATCGACATCGGGAACGGCGTCGGTTTCTGGAAAACCATGCCCACTTTCGCGCGCAGCAGGGCGATATCCTGAGCCTGGGTCAGAATGTTTTCACCGTCCAGGATGATTTCGCCTTCGGCACGCTGCTCTGGATAGAGCGAGTACATTTTGTTAAAGGTGCGCAGCAGCGTGGATTTACCACAGCCGGACGGACCGATGAATGCCGTTACCTGGTTCTTCGCGATATCCAGGTTGATATTCTTCAGGGCATGGAATTTGCCGTAGTAGAAGTTCAAATCACGAACCTGAATCTTACCCGGGGCAGTATCAACCATACTCATTGACTCATTTCCTCATTCGGCGCCGCGAGCTGCCGCGCCGTAAAAATTTAACCGTGTTTCTTCTTCGCGAAAATGACGCGCGCCAGAATGTTCAGCAACAATACGCAAAGGGTGATGATCAGCACCCCGGCCCAGGCCAGCTGCTGCCATTCCGCGAATGGGCTCATCGCAAATTTAAAGATCGTCACCGGCAGGTTGGCGATCGGCTGCATCATGTCCGTGCTCCAGAACTGGTTGGAGAGGGCGGTAAACAGCAGCGGTGCCGTTTCACCCGCGATACGGGCAATGGCCAGCAGAATACCGGTCATGATCCCGGAGACAGAGGCTTTAAGCGTAATCGCGGAGATCATTTTCCACTTTGGTGTACCCAGCGCATACGCCGCTTCACGCAGACTGTCCGGCACCAGTTTGAGCATGTTCTCGGTGGTACGAATGACGATAGGCACCTGCAGCAGCGCCAGCGCAATCACACCCGCCCAGCCGGAGAAGTGTTCCATTTGTGCCACAACAATGGTGTAAACAAACAGACCCACCACAATAGACGGCGCAGAGAGTAGAATGTCGTTAATGAAACGAATCACTTCTGCGAGCCAGGATTTACGGCCATATTCCGCCAGATAGATACCCGCCATGATGCCAAGCGGCGTACCGAATACCGTCGCCCACAGGATCAGCAATCCGCTGCCTGCCAGGGCGTTCGCCAGTCCACCACCCGCCGTGTTCGGCGGCGGCGTCATTTCGGTGAACAGCGCCAGAGACATGCCGTCGATACCGCGAACCACGGTAGAGAACAGGATCCAGATCAGCCAGAACAGACCGAATGCCATCGTCGCCATCGAGAGCGTCAGCGCGATACGGTTTTTGAAACGACGCTTCGCCTGCATTTTGCGGCGGGATTCCGCAAGCTGAGCAGGGCTTTGCATTTCGAGAGTTGCCATTAGCGTGCCCCCTCATTTTTCGCGAGACGCAGGATCATCAGCTTGGAGATCGCCAGTACGATGAAGGTAATCACGAACAGGATCAGACCCAGCTCCATCAGCGCCGCCACGTGCAGCCCGGATTCCGCTTCGGCGAATTCGTTCGCCAGTGCGGAGGTAATACTGTTACCCGGCATATAGAGCGAAGCACTGTCGAGCTGGTAGGTGTTACCGATGATAAAGGTCACCGCCATGGTCTCACCCAACGCACGCCCTAAGCCCAGCATCACGCCCCCGATCACCCCATTTTTGGTGAACGGAAGAACGATACGCCAGATCACTTCCCAGGTGGTGCAGCCAATGCCGTAAGCCGACTCTTTCATCATCACCGGGGTTTGTTCGAACACATCGCGCATAACTGCCGCAATGTACGGAATAATCATGATGGCGAGGATCACACCAGCCGCCAGAATACCGATACCGAATGCCGGGCCGGAGAACAGCGCCCCCACAAACGGAATAGCGGAAAGAACATTACCCACCGGCTCCTGGAAATACGTGGCAAACAGTGGCGCAAAGATAAACAGACCCCACATGCCGTACACGATACTTGGAATGGCCGCCAGCAGTTCAATGGCGATACCCAGCGGGCGTCGCAGCCAGCCCGGTGCCAGTTCCGTCAGGAACAGGGCGATACCAAAGCTTACCGGAACTGCAATCAGCAGGGCGATGAACGAGGTGACCAGCGTGCCGTAAATCGGCACCAGCGCACCGTAGATATCATTCGGCGCGTCCCACTCTTTGGTCCACAGGAAGGAGAAACCGAATTTCTGAATGCTCGGCCAGGAGGAGAAAATCAGAGACACGATAATGCCGCCCAGCAGCAATAGCACAATCAGCGCAGCCAGTTTTACCAGCGCGCTGAAAATCATGTCACCTTTTTTACCCGGAGGGTTAAATGCAGGCTTGGTTGCAGCCATAAATTACTCTTCTGTTTGAGACGTTTTACGAATATGCCCGGTGGTGCTGACGCTTACCGGGCCTACAGCGTTAACCGTAGGGCGGGTAAGCGTAGCGCCACCCGCCATCTTCGTTAAATATATCCTGTTAGTACAGCGCTTTACCGCTGCTGTCTTTCACGTTGGTTTTCCATGCAGCACGAATCTGCTCAACCACGCTGTCTGGCAGGCTGGCATAATCCAGGTCATTAGCCTGTTTGCCGCCGTTTTTATATGCCCAGTCGAAGAACTTCAGCACTTCTGCGCCCTGCTCAGGTTTCTTCTGCTCTTTGTGAACCAGAATGAAGGTGGTAGAGGTGATTGGCCACGCGTCTTCACCTTTCTGGTTAGTCAGGTCCTGAGCGAAGGATTTGCTCCAGTCAGCGCCTTTTGCAGCGTTGGCAAAATTCTCTTCAGTCGGGCTGACAGGTTTGCCATCAGCAGAAACCAGTTTGGTGTAGGACAGGTTGTTCTGCTTGGCGTACGCATATTCTACGTAACCGATAGAACCCGGCAGACGCTGTACGAACGCGGCGATACCGTCGTTCCCTTTACCGCCCAGACCGGTTGGCCAGTTAACGGTAGAGCCGGAACCGACTTTAGATTTCCACTCTTCGTTCACCTTCGCCAGGTAGCTGGTGAAGACGAAAGAGGTACCAGAACCATCCGCGCGGCGAACCACGGCGATGTTCTGAGAAGGCAGCTTCAGGCCAGGGTTGAGCTTAGCGATGGCTTCGTCATCCCATTTTTTGATTTTGCCCAGGTAGATATCACCCAGGGTTTTGCCGTCCAGCACCAGCTCACCCGACTTCACGCCCGGCAGGTTGATCGCCAGAACCACGCCACCGATTACGGTCGGGAACTGGAACAGGCCTTCCTGAGCCAGTTTGTCATCAGACAGCGGAGCGTCGGATGCGCCGAAATCAACGGTGTTTGCGGTAATTTGTTTCACGCCACCGGAGGAGCCGATACCCTGATAGTTAACCTTGTTACCGGTTTCTTTCTGGTAGGTATCCGCCCATTTGGCATACACCGGCGCAGGGAAGGTTGCACCAGCGCCAGTCAGGCTTGCTTCTGCGAATACAGAGAAAGCGCTCAGAGATAAGGTCGCGGCGACAACAGTTGCGACAGTGGTACGCATAACTTTCATAATGTCTCCTGCAAGGATTTCGTAAATCATTGTTTAAGTGGCTACGATGAGCAAAATAGGACAAACAGGTGACAGATAAATGTACGAATTATGACAGTTTTATGACAATGGAAATTTAGCTTAAAAAACAGAGAAAGATTTCTTATTTATCATCATGTTAGTCACTATCATGACAACAACTTTTCAGAAATATTTTCTTTATGTGACACTGAAAAAAGTAGCTGAAGATGACAGATTGTCATAAATAAAAACGCGAATGCGTTGATTAAAAACAAACCAGGCAGGGTAAAAAAGCTCCACCCGAAGGTGGAGCCTGGAGGGATTATTCTACGGTGACCGATTTCGCCAGGTTACGCGGCTGGTCAACGTCGGTGCCTTTGATCAGCGCAACGTGGTAAGCCAGCAACTGCAGCGGCACGGTGTAGAAGATAGGGGCAATAACCTCTTCTACATGCGGCATCTCGATGATGTGCATGTTGTCGCTGCTGGCAAAACCGGCGTCCTTATCAGCGAAGACGTACAGTACACCACCGCGGGCGCGAACTTCTTCAATGTTGGACTTCAGTTTTTCCAGCAGTTCGTTGTTAGGTGCCACAACGATAACCGGCATATCCGCGTCAATCAGCGCCAGCGGGCCGTGTTTTAGCTCGCCTGCCGCGTAGGCTTCAGCGTGGATGTAGGAGATCTCTTTCAGCTTCAGCGCGCCTTCCAGCGCAATAGGGTACTGGTCGCCACGGCCGAGGAACAGGGCGTGGTGCTTGTCAGAGAAATCTTCAGCCAGGGCTTCAATGCGCTTATCCTGAGATAACATCTGCTCAATACGGCTTGGCAGTGCCTGCAGACCATGAACGATGTCATGCTCAACAGAAGCATCCAGCCCTTTCAGACGCGCCAGTTTCGCCACCAGCATCAGCAGAACCGTCAACTGCGTGGTAAACGCTTTGGTGGAGGCCACGCCGATTTCAGTGCCAGCTTTGGTCATCAGCGCCAGATCGGATTCACGCACCAGCGATGAGCCCGGCACGTTACAGATAGCCAGCGATCCCAGGTAACCCAGCTCTTTAGAGAGACGCAGCGCCGCCAGGGTATCTGCCGTTTCGCCAGACTGAGAAAGGGTGATCATCAGGCTGTTACGGCGCACGGCGGATTTGCGGTAGCGGAATTCAGAGGCGATTTCCACATCGCACGGCACGCCAGCCAGCGACTCAAACCAGTAGCGAGAGACCATCCCGGAGTTGTAGGAGGTACCGCAGGCCACAATCTGAATGTGCTCAACCTTGCTGAGGAGCTCGTTTGCGTTGGCACCCAGTTCGCTCAGGTCCACTTCACCGTGGCTGATACGACCGGTCAGGGTGTTTTTGATGGCGTTTGGCTGCTCATAAATCTCTTTCTGCATGTAGTGACGGTAAGCGCCTTTGTCGCCCGCGTCGTACTGCAGATTGGATTCAATTTCAGGGCGCTTCACCTGCTCGCCTTTGGTATCAAATACCGTCACGCTGCGGCGAGTCACTTCTGCGATATCACCCTCTTCCAGGAAGATAAAGCGGCGGGTGACCGGCAGGAGCGCCAGCTGATCAGAAGCGATAAAGTTTTCGCCCATGCCCATACCGATAACCATTGGACTACCGGAACGCGCCGCCAGCAGGGTGGACGGATCGCGGGAGTCCATGATCACCGTACCGTACGCACCGCGCAGCTGTGGGATTGCGCGCAGCACCGCGTCACGTAACGTGCCGCCCTGTGCCAGCTCCCAGTGCACCAGGTGCGCAATCACTTCGGTATCGGTTTCAGAAACGAAGGTATAGCCGCGCGCTTTCAGTTCTTCGCGCAGCGGTTCGTGGTTTTCGATAATGCCGTTATGCACGACCACGATGTGTTCAGACACATGCGGGTGCGCGTTGCCTTCAGACGGTTCGCCGTGTGTCGCCCAGCGGGTATGCGCAATACCGGTGCCACCGTGCAGCGGGTGTTCTTCCGCGGCCTGGGCCAGCATCTGCACTTTACCGAGGCGACGCAGACGGGTCATATGACCTTCTGCATCCACTACTGCCAGACCGGCAGAGTCGTAGCCACGGTATTCCAGACGACGTAAACCTTCGAGAAGGATTTCAGCAATATCACGCTGCGCAACTGCGCCAACAATTCCACACATAGTTAGATTTCCTGATTATGGCGTTATGCCATGCGTTGTCGCTGACCTGTATTTGCCCTTTCCGGGCGCCCCGAGCCTTGTAGAGAGTGGGGTTATTGTTATGGGTACTGCTTGTGGGGGGAGGATTATATTATCCCCTCACCCCGGCCCTCTCCCCAAAGGGGCGAGGGAGAAAAACACCGCACCGAACAATTCCCTCTCCCTTTGGGGAGAGGGTTAGGGTGAGGGGTAAATCCGTTACTTCTTCTTCACCGGGCGTTTCCAGCCCTGCTTGTGCACCTGCGGCACACGGCTTAATACCAGTTCGTTATCGGCGATATCGCGCGTAACGGTTGTCCCGGCGGCAATCGTTACGCCGTTACCCACGGTAACAGGCGCCACCAGCTGAGTGTCGGAACCGACAAACACATCATCACCGATGATGGTTTTAAACTTATTCGCGCCGTCATAGTTGCAGGTAATCGTTCCTGCGCCAATATTCACGTTGTCGCCAATTTCCGCATCGCCCAGATAGGTCAAATGACCGGCTTTAGAGCCTTTACCCAGACGCGCTTTTTTCATCTCAACAAAGTTTCCAACATGTGAGCCTTCCAGCAGCTCAGCCCCCGGGCGCAGACGCGCGAACGGCCCAATAGTGCACGCTGCGTCAAGACGGGCATCTTCCACCACGCTGTATGGGCTAATTTCGCAATCATCACCGATGATGCTGTTTTTGATCACACAGCCCGCACCAATTTTGACGCGGTTACCCAGCGTGACGTTACCTTCCAGGATAACGTTAGTATCAATTTCAACGTCGCGCCCATGCGCTAACGTTCCACGCAGATCGAAACGCGCCGGATCGCGCAGCATCACGCCGGCCAGCAGCAGTTTTTCGGCCTGTTCGGACTGATAAACACGCTCCAGACGGGAAAGCTGAAGGCGGTTATTCACCCCTTCGGTTTCGCTGATACGCGCCGGGTGAACCGCCGCAATCTCACGCCCTTCCTGGTACGCCATCGCAATGATATCGGTGATGTAGTATTCACCCTGCGCGTTGTTGTTGTTGAGCTTAGACAGCCAGCGCTTCATGTCCGCGCCGTTAGCCATCAGGATACCGGTGTTGATCTCCTGAATCTGGCGCTGTGCTTCGCTGGCGTCTTTATGTTCAACGATACCCGTGACGTTGCCGTTTTCACGGGTGATGCGGCCGTAGCCGGTCGGATCGTCCAGCACGACGGTTAATAAACCGATACCGCCCTGCGGTTTGGCTTCACGCAGGCGAGTCAGTGTGTCGATGGAGATCAGCGGAACATCGCCGTAGAGCATCAGAATGTCTTCGTCATCGGCAAAGAACGGTGCTGCCTGCTGCATTGCGTGGCCGGTTCCCAGCTGTTCAGCCTGAAGCACCCAGTTGAGCTTGTCATCGCTCAGCGTCTTTTTAAGCAGATCGCCGCCGTGGCCATAGACCAGATGAACCTGGCGAGCGCCCAATTCATTTGCTGCATCAATAACATGCTGCACCATTGGCTTTCCTGCCAGTGTATGAAGCACTTTAGGCAGATCGGAATACATGCGGGTACCTTTGCCTGCGGCAAGGATCACCACGCTCATCGCACTGTTTGACATACGCATCCTGACGGTAGTTTGAGTGAGAAGTAAAAACGTTTGGTGCTTAAAATTCTACATCTTTTTCGTCATGAATTAAGGACGAAAAAAAAGCCAGCCTGGTATCCAGACTGGCTTTTGTGCTTTTCAAGCCGGTGTTACATCGCTTTTTTGGTCAACTCGATAACGCGCAGTTTGGCGATCGCTTTGGCCAGCTCCGCAGACGCCTGAGCGTAATCCACGTCACCATGAGAGCTGCTAATGTGCTCTTCAGCCTTACGCTTCGATTCCAGGGCTCGCGCTTCGTCGAGATCCTGGCCACGAATAGCGGTATCGGCCAGAACGGTCACACTGCCAGGCTGCACTTCAAGAATGCCGCCGGACAGATAGATAAACTCTTCGTGACCGAACTGTTTAACGATGCGGATCATACCAGGCTTAATGGCGGTGAGCAGCGGTGCGTGACCCGGGAAGATACCCAGTTCACCTTCACTACCCGTTACCTGGATTTTCTCGACCAGACCAGAGAACATTTGTTGCTCTGCGCTGACGACGTCCAGGTGGTAAGTCATTGCCATATCACCCTCCGATTAAGGCGTTAAAGTTTTTTGGCTTTTTCCACAGCTTCTTCGATGGAACCAACCATGTAGAACGCCTGCTCTGGCAGGTGATCGTATTCGCCTTCCATGATGCCTTTAAAGCCACGGATGGTGTCTTTCAGGGAAACGTATTTACCTGGAGAACCGGTGAATACTTCCGCAACGAAGAACGGCTGGGACAGGAAGCGCTGGATCTTACGCGCACGTGCTACCACCAGTTTGTCTTCTTCAGACAGTTCATCCATACCCAGGATGGCGATGATGTCTTTCAGTTCCTGGTAACGCTGCAGCAGGGACTGTACGCCACGCGCGGTGTCGTAGTGTTCCTGACCAACAACCAGTGGATCCAGCTGACGGCTGGTGGAGTCCAGCGGGTCAACAGCCGGGTAGATACCCAGAGACGCGATCTGACGGCTCAGTACCACGGTTGCATCTAAGTGCGCAAAGGTGGTTGCTGGAGATGGGTCAGTCAAGTCATCCGCAGGTACGTATACCGCCTGAACGGAGGTGATAGAACCGGTTTTGGTAGAGGTGATACGTTCCTGAAGAACACCCATCTCTTCCGCCAGCGTAGGCTGATAACCTACCGCTGAAGGCATACGACCCAGCAGTGCAGATACTTCAGTACCGGCCAGGGTGTAACGGTAGATGTTATCAACGAACAGCAGAACGTCACGGCCTTCGTCACGGAACTTCTCAGCCATCGTCAGACCAGTCAGCGCAACGCGCAGACGGTTTCCTGGTGGCTCGTTCATCTGGCCGTAAACCAGGGATACTTTGTCCAGAACGTTGGAGTCGGTCATTTCGTGGTAGAAGTCGTTACCCTCACGAGTACGTTCACCTACGCCCGCAAATACGGAATAACCGGAGTGCTCGATCGCGATGTTACGGATCAGCTCCATCATGTTTACGGTTTTACCTACACCCGCACCACCGAACAGACCAACTTTACCGCCCTTCGCAAACGGACACATCAGGTCGATAACTTTGATACCGGTTTCCAGCAGTTCCTGAGAGCTGGACAGCTCTTCGTAGGAAGGTGCCGCGCGGTGGATAGCCCAACGCTCTTCTTCACCGATGTCGCCTTTCATGTCGATTGGCTGACCCAATACGTTCATGATACGACCCAGTGTTGCTTTACCTACCGGGACTTCGATCGGGTGCTCAAGGTCTTTAACTTCCAGACCACGACGCAGACCGTCGGAAGAACCCATCGCGATGGTACGCACGATACCGCCGCCGAGCTGCTGCTGAACTTCCAGCACCAGGCTCTCGTTACCATTCTGTACCTCAAGCGCGTCGTACACGCGTGGTACGGCGTCCTGAGGGAACTCGACGTCCACCACGGCGCCGATTACCTGGACAATCTTTCCAGTAGCCATCTTGAATCCTCTACGTAATTCGTAAACCTGGTTAAACCGCGGCGGCCCCCGAGACGATCTCGGTGAGTTCCTGAGTAATGCTGGCCTGACGAGCTTTGTTGTAAACCAACTGCAGCTCTTTAATCAGGCTGCCGCCATTATCGGTCGCGGCTTTCATCGCCACCATTCGTGCGGCCTGCTCGCTGGCCAGGTTTTCTACAACGCCCTGATAAACCTGAGATTCAACGTAACGACGCAGCAGGGTATCCAGCAGCGGTTTCGGATCGGGTTCATACAGGTAATCCCAGGCTTTCTGTTTCAGCTCGTCATCTTCTGAAGCCGGTAAAGGCAGCATCTGAGTGAGCGTTGGCACCTGAGACATGGTGTTAATAAATTTGTTGCTGACAACGTACAGTCTGTCCAGACGGCCTTCATCATAGGCCTGCAACATCACTTTAACCGGGCCGATCAGTTCGGACAGGGACGGGTTATCACCCATACCGGTCACCTGAGCGACAATGTTGCCACCAACGGAGTTAAAGAAAGAGACGCCTTTAGAGCCGATCAATGCGAGGTCGCACTGAACGCCTTTATCGGACCAGCCTTTCATATCCGCCAGCAGTTTTTTGAACAGGTTAATGTTCAAGCCGCCACACAGACCACGGTCGGTCGACACCACCAGGTAGCCCACGCGCTTAACGTCGCGTTCTTCCAGGTAAGGGTGCTTATATTCCAGATTACCGTTTGCAAGGTGACCAATCACTTTGCGCATGGTTTCTGCATAAGGACGGCTGGCCGCCATGCGATCCTGCGATTTACGCATTTTGGAAGCGGCGACCATCTCCATCGCTTTAGTGATCTTTTGCGTGTTCTGGACGCTTGCGATCTTACTACGTATCTCTTTTGCGCCGGCCATGAGCTTCTCCTCAATGCCAGGCGGCTTGTCCTGAGACAAGCCGCCGGACGATTACCAGGATTGGGTTGCTTTGAAGGAATCGAGGATAGCTTTCAGCTTGCCTTCGATTTCGTCGTTATAGCCACCGGTCTGGTTGATCTCTTGCATCAGCGGAGCGTGATCACGGTCGACGTAAGCCAGCAGAGCGGCTTCGAAGCTACCGATTTTCGCCAGTTCCACATCTTCGAGGTAACCGCGTTCAGCCGCGAACAGTACCAGGCCCTGCTGAGCAACAGACATTGGTGCGTACTGTTTCTGCTTCAGCAGCTCGGTCACTTTCTGACCATGGCTCAGCTGTTTACGGGTTGCTTCGTCCAGATCGGATGCGAACTGAGAGAACGCAGCCAGTTCACGATACTGTGCCAGCGCGGTACGGATACCACCGGACAGTTTCTTGATGATCTTGGTCTGAGCAGCACCACCTACACGGGATACGGAGATACCCGGGTTAACCGCCGGACGAATACCGGAGTTAAACAGGTTGGTTTCCAGGAAGATCTGACCATCGGTAATGGAGATTACGTTGGTCGGAACGAACGCAGAAACGTCACCCGCCTGGGTTTCAATGATCGGCAGCGCGGTCAGAGAGCCCGTTTTACCCTTCACTTCACCTTTGGTGAAGTTCTCGACGTATTCCGCGTTAACGCGGGAAGCACGCTCCAGCAGACGAGAGTGGAGGTAGAATACGTCGCCAGGGAACGCTTCACGTCCTGGTGGACGACGGAGCAGCAGGGAAACCTGACGATAAGCAACAGCCTGTTTAGACAGGTCATCGTATACGATCAGTGCATCTTCACCGCGGTCACGGAAGTATTCACCCATTGCACAACCGGCGTATGGCGCCAGGTATTGCAGTGCAGCAGATTCAGAAGCGGTAGCCACAACAACGATGGTGTTAGACAGCGCGCCGTGCTCTTCCAGTTTACGAACCACGTTAGAAATGGTGGACGCTTTCTGGCCGATAGCCACGTACACACATTTGATGCCGGAGTCACGCTGGTTGATGATGGCATCGATAGCCATCGCGGTTTTACCGGTCTGACGGTCACCGATGATCAGTTCACGCTGACCACGACCGATTGGGATCATGGCATCAACGGACTTATAACCCGTCTGAACAGGCTGATCTACGGACTGACGGTCGATAACGCCCGGTGCGATAACTTCGATTGGAGAGAAGCCATCGTGCTCAACCGGACCTTTACCGTCGATTGGTGCACCCAGGGTGTTAACAACACGACCCAGCAGGCCACGGCCAACCGGAACTTCCAGAATACGGCCAGTACACTTAACCTTCATGCCTTCGGCGAGGTCAGCGTATGGACCCATCACAACTGCACCTACGGAGTCGCGCTCCAGGTTCAGTGCGATAGCGTAACGGTTACCCGGCAGGGAAATCATCTCACCCTGCATACAATCGGCCAGGCCGTGGATGCGGATAACACCGTCACTTACAGAAACAATAGTACCTTCGTTATGAGCTTCGCTCACAACATTGAACTGAGCAATGCGCTGCTTGATCAGTTCGCTGATTTCGGTGGAATTCAGTTGCATGCTCCAGTCCCCTTAAGACTGCAAGACGTCTGCAAGGCGCTCAAGACGGCCGCGTACGCTGCCATCAATGACCATATCACCCGAGCGGATGATTACGCCTGCCATTACAGACTTATCGATTTTGCAATTCAGCTTAACTTTGCGTGACAGACGTTTTTCCATCGCGGCGGTAATTTTCGCAAGCTGTTCATGACTCAGTTCAGTCGCAGAAGTTACTTCAACTTCAGCAGTAGCTTCACTAAGGGCACGTAAGTGCTCAAACTGCTCGAGAACATCCGGGAGCACACGGAGACGACCATTTTCTGCCATTACCTTAATCAGGTTCTGGCCGTTGGCATCCAGTTGCTCTCCGCACACGGCGATGAACGACGCGGCGAGGGTTTCAGGTGCTAATGCACCAGAAAGCAACTCGGCCATTTGTTCGTTTTTCGTCACCTCAGCGGCAAACGCCAGCATATTCTGCCAGCGATCGACATTTTGGTGTTCGACAGCAAAGTCAAAAGCTGCTTTGGCGTAGGGGCGAGCTACCGTAACAAATTCAGACATCAGCCCCTCCCTCCTTACAGTTCAGCGACAAGTTTGTCCACGATGTCGCTGTTAGCAGCTTCATCCACGGAACGTTCGATGATCTTCTCGGCGCCAGCAACAGCCAGAATCGCAACCTGCTTACGCAGTTCTTCACGAGCACGTTTACGCTCAGCTTCAATTTCAGCCTGAGCCTGTGTCACGATCTTAGTACGTTCCTGTTCTGCTTCAGCTTTGGCTTCGTCCAGGATCTGAGAACGGCGTTTGTTAGCCTGTTCGATGATTACCTGAGCTTCCGCTTTCGCTTTTTTCAGCTGGTCTGTCGCGTTGGCCTGTGCAAGGTCCAAATCTTTCTTTGCACGTTCTGCAGAAGCCAGACCGTCAGCAATTTCTTTCTGACGTTTTTCGATGGCAGCCATTAAAGGCGGCCATACATACTTCATGCAGAACCAGACAAAGATAATAAACGCGATGGCCTGGCCGAGGATTGTTGCGTTCATGTTCACAGCACAATACCTCTTAAATTTCTGTGGCTTGGGGTTTTAAAACAACTACTACGCGACAGCAAACATCACGTACAGACCCAGACCTACAGCGATCATTGGGATAGCATCCACCAGACCCATAACGATAAAGAACTGAGTACGCAGCAGAGGAATCAGATCAGGTTGACGCGCAGCGCCTTCCAGGAATTTGCCCCCGAGGATGCCGATACCGATCGCAGCACCGATAGCCGCCAGACCCATCATCACAGCGGCAGCCATGTACAGCAGATCCATATTCAGGTTTTCCATGACAGTCTCCAGTTTGTTTCAATTAAAACGTAGTAGTGTTGGTAAAAAATCAGTGCTCTTCAGACGCCATCGACAGATAGACGATCGTCAGAACCATGAAGATAAAGGCTTGCAGCGTAATGATCAGGATGTGGAAAATGGCCCACGGCACATTCAGAACCCACTGTGACCACCACGGCAGAAGACCCGCGATCAGAATGAAAATCAGCTCACCCGCATACATGTTGCCGAACAGTCGCAGACCCAGTGAAACAGGTTTGGACAGCAGGCTAACGCCTTCCAGGATCAGGTTGACCGGAATAAACGCCCAGTGGTTGAACGGCTGCAAGGTAAGCTCTTTCACAAAGCCGCTTACGCCTTTCATTTTGATGCTGTAGAAAAGAATCAGGATAAACACGCCCAGCGCCATCGACAGGGTGATGTTCACGTCAGCAGACGGAACCACGCGCAGAGCAGGCAGACCGAAGACATGCTCGCCAATCCACGGCAGGAAATCGATAGGCAGAAGGTCCATCAGGTTCATCAGGAAGACCCACACGAACACGGTCAGTGCCAGTGGCGCAATCAGCTTGCTCTTACCATGGTACATGTCTTTCACGCTGCCATGGACGAAGCCGATGATCATCTCAACGAACGTCTGGAATTTCCCTGGAACACCGCTGGTCGCCTTTTTAGCAACACCGCGGAACATGGCCAGGAACAGAAGACCCAAAACCACCGAGAAGAACATGGAGTCGATGTTGATCGTCCAGAAGGTGGCCGGGGGGTTATGCGGATCCACCAGCGAGAATGTACGCAGGTCCAGCTGAAGGTTATTCAGATGGTGACCTATGTAATCCTGCGGCGTCATATTTTCTGAAGCCATGATGCCTTTTACCCTTTGTTATTGATTACAGCTGGAGCCAGAACTTGTACCACCAGCACCAAAACCCACGTAGCTATCAGCGGCATGAATACCACTTTCAAAACCGCCAGCGCCATCACCAGTAGAGCAAAGGTCAGCAACACCTTACACACTTCGCCGAGGGCGAAGGACCAGGCCACGCGGCCTTTGGCAGGTGTATGCGCCTGATGACGCCAGGCAAAAATCATAAACAACACGTTTGGCAGCACAACCGCCAAACCCCCGCACACGGCGGAGATGCCCCAGAAGGGGTCTTTGAGGCTAAACAGCAATCCACTTGCTATCACAGCCATAAACTGAATGAACAGAAGCTTACGAGCAACGTTTCTACTCAAGAGCGACACAGACATCACGTTTTTACTCCTGCTCCCTTCGAGGTATGCCGCGTGTCGTATAAAACGTCCTTTAAGGCTCAGAGTCAAGCATCAAAAAGCGGTCAAATTATACGGTGCGCACCCGTGATTTCAAACATTAAGTAGCGAAAAGGTGAATAAATGTTTAAATATTTTTCCCCGCCGCTATTTTTCAACTTTTGATGAAAGCCCCGACCTTCGAGCAAAACTGCAAACAGCGCGAAAACGTTGACTACAAAGCGTGCACGAGATCACAAAATACACATTTGCGATAAGGTTGTATTTATCAAACTCGTAAATCGCTTAATTTCATCTTTCTGAAATTAAAGATAAAATGTCGCAACTATTTTCAAAACAGCCCCGTATACAATAAAAACCTTTTATTGACATTCTTAATAAATATTTAACATTGCATTCTGGTTGCTGCTTTCCACTTTTAGCAGGCTGATATTTTCGTGGTTGATTATCTTCAGGGTGAACAATGGTGAGGAAGTTAACCATTAGAAAACCCTTAGTAAAAACACGGTTAAATTCTCTCCGGCAAAATCCGTTGTGTTGTGCTGTTTTTTAACACTGACAGAACAGCACAAATTCCACATTTTTTATTAATTTTTTAAAAATTGTTTGGCTTAATTATCACCAGATGACGTTCGCCTTCGAGCTGAGGAATCTGTAATTTCTCAATGGACTCGACGGCAAAACCGTCCGGAAGCTGTTCAATTTCATCGCCGGGCAACTGCCCTTTCAGCGCATAAAAACGGCCATTCTCTGCCGGTAAGTGCTTACACCAGTTCACCATGTCATTAAGCGAAGCAAACGCACGGCTGATAACCCCGTCGAACGGTGGCTCTGCCGGGAACTCCTCTACCCTGCTCTGCACAGGCGTGATGTTCTCAAGCTTCAGCTCATGCTGTACCTGGCGCAAAAAACGCACGCGCTTGCCAAGGCTATCCAGCAGCGTGAAATGGCTTTCCGGGCGGACAATTGACAGGGGAATACCCGGCAGGCCAGGACCCGTGCCCACATCGATAAAGCGCTCACCGTTCAGGTACGGCGCAACCACAATGCTATCGAGAATATGGCGAATCAGCATCTCGTTGGGGTCGCGTACGGAGGTGAGGTTGTACGCTTTATTCCATTTGTTCAGCATATCGACATAGGCCACCAGCTGATTTTTCTGGTGATCGGTGAGCGAAATACCTGCCTGATCCAGCAGACGAGAGAGTTTATTGAGCACGGTGAATACCTGTTGAGAGACTTAAGTGGCGGGTGGCGCTTCGCCAGACCGCCCTACGGAGTTCTGTAGGCCCGGTAAGCGCAGCGCCACCGGGCGAATTACACATATTACGCGCTGCGGCGCAGCATGCCCTGCTTTTTCAACCACACCAGCAGAATCGAAATCGCTGCTGGGGTAACGCCCGAGATGCGGGAGGCCTGGCCGATCGACACCGGTTTGTGATCGTTCAGTTTGGCGATCACCTCGTTGGACAGCCCCGTCACCTGACGATAGTCCAGCATTTCCGGCAGCAGCGTGTTTTCGTTACGCTGCTGCTTTTCGATCTCATCCTGCTGACGTGCGATGTAACCTTCGTATTTCACCTGGATCTCAACCTGCTCTGCCGCTTCAGCGTCTTCAAGACCCGGGGCAAAGGCGGTGAGTTTCACCAGATTCTCATAGGTCACTTCCGGGCGACGCAGCAGATCTTCACCGCTGGCTTCGCGCGAGAGCGGCGCAGTTAAGTGAGCGTTCACTTCCGCAGCGGTTTCAGCCTGCGGATTAACCCAGGTCGTTTTCAGGCGCTGACGTTCCTGCTCAATGCGCTCCAGTTTCTCGTTGAAGCGTGCCCAGCGTTCGTCATCCACCAGACCCAGCTCACGGCCCATTTCGGTCAGACGCAGGTCGGCGTTATCTTCGCGCAGCATCAGGCGATATTCCGCGCGAGAGGTAAACATACGGTACGGTTCTTTGGTGCCCAGCGTGCAGAGATCGTCGACCAGCACGCCCAGATAAGCCTGAGAACGCGCCGGAGCCCAGCCCTCTTTCTCGGCAGAGAAACGGGCGGCGTTCAGACCGGCCAGCAGGCCCTGTGCAGCAGCTTCTTCGTAACCGGTGGTGCCGTTAATCTGACCTGCGAAGAACAGACCGTGGATGAATTTGCTCTCCAGGGTTGGCTTCAGGTCACGCGGATCGAAGAAATCGTACTCAATAGCGTAGCCAGGGCGAACGATTTTCGCATTCTCCATCCCCTGCATTGAGCGAACAATTTGCATCTGCACATCGAACGGCAGGCTGGTGGAGATGCCGTTCGGATAGATTTCGTTCGAGGTCAGCCCTTCAGGCTCCAGGAAGATCTGGTGTTGGTTACGATCGGCAAAGCGCATGACTTTGTCTTCGATCGACGGGCAATAGCGTGGGCCGATCCCTTCGATCACGCCGGCGTACATTGGGCTGCGATCGAGGTTATTGCGGATCACGTCATGGGTTTTTTCGTTGGTATGCGTGATATAGCACGGTACCTGCTGCGGATGCTGCGCTGCATTGCCCATGAACGAGAAGACCGGCATTGGGTTATCGCCGTGCTGTTGTGCCAGCACGCTGAAATCAATGGTGCGCGCATCAATACGCGGTGGAGTACCGGTTTTCAGACGGCTGACACGCAGCGGCAGTTCACGCAGACGGCGTGACAATGGGATAGATGGCGGATCGCCAGCACGTCCACCGCTGTAATTATCCAGACCGATATGGATCTTACCGTCCAGGAATGTCCCGACGGTCAGAACAACCGCTTTGGCGCGGAATTTGAGCCCCATCTGGGTAACTGCGCCAACGACACGATCGTTCTCCACGATAAGATCTTCCACTGCCTGCTGGAAGATCATCAGGTTCGGCTGGTTCTCCAGGGCAGTACGCACCGCCTGACGATAAAGCACGCGGTCTGCCTGAGCGCGGGTCGCACGCACAGCGGGGCCTTTACTGGCGTTTAGTATCCTAAACTGAATGCCTGCGTGATCGATCGCTTTCGCCATCAGGCCGCCAAGTGCATCCACTTCTTTTACCAGGTGTCCTTTCCCAATGCCGCCAATCGCCGGATTACAGGACATTTGTCCCAGCGTGTCGATATTGTGTGTCAAAAGCAGGGTCTGCTGACCCATTCGCGCTGCGGCCATTGCGGCCTCAGTGCCTGCGTGACCCCCGCCAATGATGATGACGTCAAAAGGATCCTGATAAAACATGGTGGTCTGCCTCGCGTAAAGCGGTATGAAAATGGATTGAAGCCCGGGCCGTGGATTCTACTCAACTTTAGTCTTTCGAGAAAGCATTGGGATCCTGGGCTATTAAAAAGAAGATCTTTTTATTTAGAGATCTGTTCTATTGTGATCTCTTATTAGGATCGAGGACCTTTGTGGATAAGTCCGATCTCATAAAGAAGATCATGGAGTTAGAAAGGATCGTTTGCTGTGAATGATCGGTGATCCTGGCCCGTATAAGCTGGGATCAGATCGCGACTTTATACACAGGGCAAAAACGACTTCAACGTTGTTCTTTGGATAACTACTGCTTAATACGAGCTTTTAACCAGAGTTATCCACATCTGTTCGCGCGATCTTTAATCGTTTTTGAGTAAATTTTTCCATTCACCCAGCCAGATCTCAGCCGGATCCTCCGGAATATCATGATCGAGGATGTTGATCTTCAGCGTTTCACCCACCTGTTTTGCTCCGCAGGCGGTGACAGCGGCTTCCACTTTCTCTATAGCACCGCAGAAGGTGTCATATTCACGGCTGCCAATACCCACTGCGCCAAAACGCACGTTTGACAGGTCTGGCTGCTGTTCCTGCAGTTCGTCATATAAAGGTTGCAGGTTATCCGGTAGATCGCCTGCGCCATGCGTGGAGGTGATCACCAGCCAGACCCCATCAGTCGGGAGATCTTCAAGCAAAGGCCCGTGCAGCGTTTGTGTGGAAAATCCCGCATCCTCCAGCTTCTCAGCCAGATGTTCCGCTACATATTCCGCGCCGCCAAGGGTGCTGCCACTGATAAGGGTAATGTCCGCCATTGATCGCTCGCTCAGATAAAGAGGGGGCCATTGTACGCTGTGAACGGGCTGGGATCTACCTGTGGAAAATGTGGGTATGGATTTGCCCGATCAGGGGCGAATGGTACGCATGATCGGGTTTTGCAGGGAGATCAACGTCTCGGTGGACTGAATTTCATCGATTGTTTGGATCTTGTTGATAAGTACCTGCTGCAGGGCATCGATGGATCGACACATCACCTTGATAAAGATGCTGTAGTGGCCGGTGGTGTAGTACGCCTCTGTGACTTCATCGAGCGCGTTCAACTTCGCCAGCGCGGAAGGATAATCTTTTGCGCTTTTAAGAATAATGCCAATAAAGCAGCAGACGTCATAGCCCAGCTGTTTTGGGCTGACATCGATACGAGCCCCGGTAATGATCCCCGCCTGTTTCATCTTCTCTACACGAACGTGAATCGTCCCCGGGCTGACGCCAAACTGCTTCGCCAGTTCGGCATAGGCGGTACGGGCATTGGCCATTAACGCCTCCAGGATGCCGCGGTCCAGATTATCGATCTGATAATTTTCCATAGCTTTTTCTTATGAAGATTAATGAATCACTCTATTCTAGCGTTAAATTTTGACGAATCAAAAGTGAAGGTGGCTTTTTGTTGTTTGATTATTGAATTGAATGCCTTTTCTGTTGCTTAATCAATACCAACAGGACGCAGGAGTATAAATAATGAAAACCGCTTATATCGCAAAACAACGCCAGATCAGTTTCGTTAAATCCCATTTTTCCCGCCAGCTGGAAGAGAAGCTGGGTCTGATTGAAGTTCAGGCACCGATTCTCAGCCGCGTGGGTGATGGGACGCAGGATAACTTGTCCGGATGCGAAAAAGCGGTGCAGGTGAAAGTGAAAACACTGCCAGACGCCCAGTTCGAAGTGGTTCATTCCCTCGCGAAGTGGAAGCGTCAAACCCTGGGACAGCACGACTTCAGCGCGGGCGAAGGACTCTACACGCACATGAAAGCCCTTCGCCCCGATGAAGACCGTCTGTCTGCCATTCACTCTGTTTACGTTGACCAGTGGGACTGGGAGCGCGTAATGGGTGATGGCGAGCGCCATGTCGGCACGCTGAAATCCACCGTTGAGGCGATCTACGCCGGGATCAAAGCGACCGAAGCGGCCGTAAGCAAAGAGTTTGGTCTGGCACCGTTCCTGCCGGAATCGATCCACTTTGTTCACAGCCAGGAGTTGCTGAGTCGTTTCCCGGATCTGGATGCTAAAGGTCGTGAACGTGCGATCGCTAAAGAATTGGGTGCCGTCTTCCTGATGGGGATCGGCGGTAAGCTGTCGGATGGTAAACGTCATGATGTTCGTGCACCGGATTATGATGACTGGAGCACCATGAGCGAGGGCGAATTTGCTGGACTGAACGGCGATATTCTGGTCTGGAACCCCGTGCTGGAAGATGCGTTTGAACTCTCCTCAATGGGGATCCGCGTGGATGCTGATGCGCTGAAACGCCAGCTGGCGGTGACCGGTGATGAAGATCGTCTCACGCTGGAATGGCACCAGGCGCTGCTGCGCGGTGAGATGCCGCAGACCATTGGCGGCGGCATCGGCCAGTCCCGTCTGACCATGCTGTTGCTGCAACTGTCGCATATTGGTCAGGTGCAGTGTGGTGTCTGGCCGCAGCAGGTACGCGAAAGCGTCAGCTCGCTTCTGTAATTAACGCTGCCAGCGTCTGAGCAGGCGGCTACGCAACCCGGTATCAAAGCGCCAGATATGATCGAAGATGCGCATGATGCCGGGTTTTCCATGGGCGGACATCGCCACTGCGTGGAAACGGTGCTGATGCACCCGCTGTAACTCCTTCACTTTATTCACCACGTCATCCGGCAGCCGCTGGGCAATAAAATCGGAAATCACCACCGCGTCAGCGTCGTACCAGTCGCCGCCCTGCATACGTTCCACAATGCTGCGAAAACAGCTGGCCAGATCGGTACCGCCGCGAAAACGCTGGCTTAAAAAGCGGATCGCCTGCTCAATACCCTGCTGATGGGTCAGCTCATAGCTGACCACTTCGCTGGAAAAGAGCATGATAAAGCAGCGACGCCGGTCAGCGAGCGCCACGCGCATCAGCGCCAGGCAGAACGCTTTGGCACACTGTTCGTTGAAACCGCCCATCGATCCAGATGTATCCACACAAACAATAAATGGGCCGCGCGGTTGCTCATCAAAATCCTGATGGACCACCGGACGTTGACTGATTTTTTCGCGCCAGGCTTCGCCATGCAGGCGATAGGTCAGAAGCTGTTTTTCCACCAGCCGACGATAAAACTCATATTCCAGCTCGGTCATCCCGAGCGTGCTCAGCTCCGTAGGCAGCAGGCGTAAAATGTCATCGCTTTGCTGGAGCCCATCCACCTGTTCCGGCACGGTGGCCGGTTCCCGCACCAGGGTGCGGAAGGTTTCCATCGGGGCATCCTTCTTTGGGACCGATTTAGCCTCCCTTGAGCGACCCAGCTGTTCCGCAAGCTTCATCAGCTCGGGCTGCTGCGCCAGGAAATCACCATACCGGACAATCAGCTGATAATCCCCACGCCTGATTTGGCCTGCACTCATATCCCAGAGACGTCCGGCGGCGTTTTCATTTTCTACCAGTACCTGCTCCAGCTGACCGCTTAAGGTCATGCGTTCCTGAACTTCGCTGAGCAATTGTTCACGCTCTTCATCCAGCAGTTGCTGGTTCAGCGTCGTGGCCTGAACCACAAGGCTGAGACGCCAGCGCTGTAAAAAGAGTGTGTGTAAGGCGGGGGTGAAGGTGGCGTTATCGGTGACCAGCGCCCGGGCCTGGCTGGCAAACGGGGAGTGTACTTTATCGAGTAACGTCAGGGTTTGCGGGATCTGAACAATAAACTGCGACGTGGAAAGCCGCTGGCACTGCTGATAGCAGGCCACCTCTTCGGTTAACTCCTGTGGCACTTCGGTCTCTTTAAACCGCTGTCGCAGGTTGTCCCGCCAGCGCGGGAGATCGTCCGTCATCGCTTTTTTTAGCTTCGGGAATTTTTCAAAAAAAGCCGCCAGCTGAGGAGACGCCAGAAGAGTAATGATCACCTCTTCGATCAACCCATCTTCGCTGACGGCCAGCATGACGTTAAGCGTATCCAGCGTTAGCATTGACGAGCCTGTTTGATCTGCGCGCTCACATCCTGCAGGCTGGCTTCAATGCGACCTAACCAGTCGCTGTGAATAAAGAGGCACTTTTGCTGTTCGCTGAAGCGCGTATGCTGCTGATGCCATTCGGTATCCAACGCCTCCAGCTGCTGCGTGATCTCTTCCGGTACGCTGTCAGAGGCGCTTCCCGGGAGGGCAAGGCGCGACCCCTGCAGGCTTACGTCGCGGATCACCAGGTGCTGACTGCTGTCCACTTCCATATTCAGCGGCTGTGCAAAGCCTATACCGTTAAGCTTACCGCGGATCTCTCCGCCCTTATCAAGCCACTGGGCCAGCGCGTCACGCTCAAGCGTAATGTGCACCACCTGCATGTCATGGAGTTTAAGCGGCTGCTGGAGAAGCAGCGTCAGCGTTGGGCTGGTCAGCTCAGCGGGCAGTTCGTAGTGCGGTTTACGGGCGAACATGCCGCCAAGACGGTTCACCTTCAGCGCGGTTTTATCACTTTGCTGCTGCTGTAGCTGAATGCGCCGTTGGGCTATCGCCCCAAGCTGGTTGAGCATTGATTGCTGGCCCCAGGCGTGTCCGGTCATCAATATTTCAAGCTGCTGCTGCATCAGATTCATCCCTTCGGCATCGTGCCAGAGGCAGTCTTTCAGCAGGATCAGATCGATAGGGGCAACCGCGTCGCGCCCGCTGAACAGGGCGCTGGCCTGCAGCAGACGAATTGCTTTTTTCCAGCGACGGTCGGAAACATAAGGTGCAGAAGGAAGGTGATCAAGCTGCTGACGGAGCTGGTAGATCAACTCAAAGACCGCGTCCGGCAGTGTGATTTTGCCGATATCCACCTGCCACTGCTGATACTCCTCGTCCGTGACCTGCAGTGAAGCGGCTACCGGGTTTTCATTTTCATCCTGCTGGCTGGTCAGCATGGAGCGGAAGTTCGATTTATCCTGCACTTTGTCCAGCCACAGGCGGATCAGCATGCGGTCATACAGCGCTTCAAGGCTGCTGTCGGCTTCGGGAAGTTCGTTCGAGGCGGCCACCAGCAGGCGCATCGGGATTTTCTCTTCGCTGGCGCCGTTACGGAACCGGCGTTCGTTAATCGCCGTGAGCAGGGTATTCAGAATGGCCGGTCCCGCTTTCCAGATCTCATCGAGAAAAACAATCTCTGCTTCCGGCAGATACCCCTCGGTAAGGCGTTGATAACGCCCCTCATCTTTCAGCGCCTGGATGGACAGCGGGCCGAAAACCTCTTCAGGGGTGGAAAAGCGGGTCATCAGGTATTCGAAGGCGCGTGCATTCTGAAAGGCAAATTTCAGCCTACGGGCAATCAGGCTTTTGGCAATGCCCGGCGGGCCAAGCAGAAATACGCTTTCACCGCTCAACGCCGCCAGTAAACAGAGGCGGATGGCGTGACTGCGTTCGAAAAGACCTTTCTCCAGTGCGCTGCTGAGACGGGAAATTCTTTCTGCTAATAAATGTGAGTGAGCCATAATAGTTTTTGCATCCTTTCGCCGTCGTGGCGGCTAATTGAAGCGAGTATAGACGTTTCAGTCAGGGCTGGTAATAGGCTGAAGTGCGGCGCAATTTTCTTTGCGCTACATTAATGCGGTTGCATTTAGGGGTTCGATTTTGCAACGAATCGTGCATACTGTGCGCTTTTTGTGGACCAAGGGAACAGGAACACATTTGTTATTTAAACGAAAAGACTAGTCTATGAGCACTGATAATAAGCAATCATTACCCGCAATTACGCTTGCGGCGATCGGGGTTGTCTACGGTGATATCGGCACCAGCCCGCTTTATACGCTTCGTGAATGTCTGTCCGGCCAGTTTGGCTTTGGTGTTGAACGCGATGCCGTATTTGGCTTCCTGTCCCTCATCTTCTGGCTGCTGATCCTGGTGGTTTCTGTTAAATACCTCTCCTTTGTGATGCGTGCAGATAACGCAGGTGAGGGGGGGATCCTGACCCTGATGTCCCTTGCGGGGCGCAACACCTCGGCCAGAATGACGTCGGTACTGGTTATTATTGGCCTGATTGGTGGCAGCTTCTTCTATGGGGAAGTGGTCATCACGCCTGCTATCTCGGTGCTTTCGGCGATTGAGGGGCTTGAGATTATCGCACCGCAGCTTGATACGTGGGTGGTTCCGCTGGCGATAATCGTTCTGACGTTGCTGTTTATTATCCAGAAGCACGGTACCGGGCTGGTGGGGAAACTGTTCGCACCGATTATGCTGGCCTGGTTCCTGATTCTGGCGGCGCTCGGTTTGCGCGGAGTTATTGGCAACCCGGAGGTTCTGCAGGCGCTGAACCCATACTGGGCTATCCATTTCTTCCTTGAATACAAAGTCGTTTCCTTCGTGGCGCTCGGCGCCGTTGTGCTCTCTATTACCGGTGTCGAAGCGCTGTATGCAGATATGGGGCACTTCGGCAAACTGCCGATTCGCGTGGCGTGGTTTTTAGTTGTCCTGCCATCGCTTGTATTGAACTACTTCGGGCAGGGGGCGCTGCTGCTGAAAAACCCGGAAGCGATTAAAAACCCCTTCTTCCTGCTGGCCCCGGATTGGGCGCTGGTGCCGATGCTTATTCTGGCCACGCTGGCCACCGTTATCGCTTCTCAGGCGGTCATTTCCGGCGTGTTCTCTCTGACGCGCCAGGCCGTGCGTCTGGGGTATCTCTCTCCCATGCGTATCATCCATACCTCAGAGATGGAATCGGGCCAGATCTACATCCCGTTTGTTAACTGGCTGCTCTATTTTGCTGTGGTGATCGTGATCGTCAGCTTTGAGCACTCCAGCAACCTGGCCGCGGCGTACGGTATTGCGGTAACAGGCACCATGGTGCTGACATCGCTTCTTTCCACCACGGTGGCGTACCGAAACTGGCACTGGAACAAGTTCCTCGTGGCGATGATTTTGGTGGGCTTCCTGTGCATCGACGTACCGCTGTTCTCGGCAAACCTCGATAAGATTGTCTCCGGCGGCTGGCTACCGCTGACGCTTGGTCTGTTGATGTTCATTGTGATGACCACGTGGAAAAGCGAGCGTTTCCGTCTGCTGCGTCGTATGCATGAACACGGAAACTCCCTGGAGGCGATGATTGCCTCGCTGGAGAAATCCCCACCGGTTCGCGTACCGGGCACGGCGGTGTATATGTCTCGTGCGTTGAACGTTATTCCGTTCGCATTGATGCATAACCTCAAGCACAACAAGGTGCTGCATGAGCGGGTTATCCTGCTGACCCTGCGCACCGAAGATGCACCGTATGTTCACAATGTGCGCCGTGTTCAAATTGAGCAACTGTCGCCAACCTTCTGGCGCGTGGTGGCGAGCTACGGCTGGCGTGAGACGCCGAACGTGGAAGAGGTCTTCCACCGCTGCGGTCTGGAAGGCTTAAGCTGCCGCATGATGGAAACATCGTTCTTTATGTCGCATGAGTCGCTGATTATCGGTAAACGTCCGTGGTATCTGCGCCTGCGCGGCAAGCTGTATCTTATTCTGCAGCGAAACGCCCTGCGTGCGCCGGACCAGTTTGAGATCCCGCCTAACCGTGTGATCGAGCTGGGAACCCAGGTCGAGATTTAAGCTCCTTAAAATGCCGGGTAGCGCTTCGCTTACCCGGCCTATTCATACTCAATATTCCCGCCAAAATTTACGTCTCATTTCACTTAGCGAAACGTTTCGACACCGTTCACAATTCTGTTACGTCATGGTGGTTTTCTGAACACTCTTAAGACTAAACTGATTTCAGCGAAACGTTTCGCTAGTGGAGCAAGAAAATGAAGAAAGGCACGGTTCTCAACTCAGAAATCTCGTCGGTTATTTCCCGTCTTGGGCATACCGATACGCTGGTGGTTTGCGATGCAGGCTTACCGGTTCCGCGCAACACAACCCGTATTGATATGGCGTTAACGCAGGGCGTGCCCTCGTTTATGCAGGTACTGGATGTAGTGACCGCGGAGATGCAGGTTGAGGCGGCCATTCTCGCGACGGAAATTAAACAACATAATCCGCAACTCCACGAAACGTTGCTCAATCACATTGAGCAACTGCAACAACACCAGGGAAACACCATAGAAATTCGTTACACAACGCACGAACAGTTCAAACAACAAACCGCAGACAGTCAGGCGGTGATTCGCAGCGGGGAGTGTTCCCCGTATGCGAATATCATTCTCTGTGCTGGCGTCACCTTCTGAGGCCATCATGGACGCATTACTGCAACTTAAAGGGATCGATAAATCGTTCCCGGGCGTAAAAGCCCTTTCTGGCGCGGCGCTGAACGTTTATGCCGGACGCGTAATGGCGCTGGTGGGCGAGAATGGCGCCGGCAAATCCACCATGATGAAAGTACTGACCGGTATCTATCAACGCGATGCCGGTTCACTTTTGTGGCTGGGTAAAGAGACCACCTTCAGCGGTCCAAAAGCTTCGCAGGAAGCGGGGATCGGCATTATTCACCAGGAACTGAACCTGATCCCGCAGCTCACTATTGCGGAGAACATTTTCCTCGGCCGCGAATTTGTTAACCGGTTTGGCAAAATTGACTGGAAAACGATGTATGCCGAAGCGGATAAGCTGCTGGCGAAGCTGAACCTGCGCTTCAAAAGCGACCGCCTGGTGGGCGAACTCTCCATTGGCGACCAGCAGATGGTGGAGATCGCGAAAGTGCTGAGCTTTGAGTCGAAGGTCATCATTATGGATGAACCGACGGACGCCCTGACCGATACCGAAACCGAATCCCTGTTCCGCGTCATCCGCGAGCTGAAATCGCAGGGACGTGGAATTGTCTATATCTCTCACCGTATGAAAGAGATTTTCGAGATCTGCGACGACGTTACCGTCTTCCGCGACGGGCAGTTTATTGCCGAGCGTGAAGTGGCAACGCTGACGGAAGATACGCTTATCGAAATGATGGTGGGACGCAAGCTCGAAGATCAGTACCCGCACCTCGACAAAGCACCGGGTGAGATCCGCCTGAAGGTGGATAACCTCTGTGGCCCGGGCGTGGACAATGTTTCCTTTACCCTGCGTAAAGGGGAAATTCTTGGCGTGGCAGGGCTAATGGGCGCCGGCCGTACCGAGCTGATGAAAGTGCTGTACGGTGCGCTGCCGCGATCCAGCGGTTATGTCACTCTCGACGGGCATGAAGTGGTGACGCGCTCTCCGCAGGATGGCCTGGCGAATGGTATTGTTTATATCTCCGAAGACCGTAAGCGCGACGGCTTAGTGCTGGGCATGTCGGTGAAAGAGAACATGTCTCTTACCGCCCTGCGCTATTTCAGCCGCAGCGGCGGCAGCCTGAAACATAAAGATGAACAGCAGGCAGTCAGCGATTTTATCCGCCTCTTTAATGTGAAAACCCCCTCGATGGAACAGGCGATTGGCCTGCTGTCCGGCGGTAATCAACAGAAAGTGGCGATTGCACGCGGGCTGATGACGCGCCCGAAAGTGTTGATCCTTGATGAACCTACCCGCGGCGTGGACGTAGGGGCCAAAAAAGAGATCTATCAGCTGATTAACCAGTTCAAGGCCGACGGTCTGAGCATCATTCTGGTCTCTTCCGAGATGCCAGAGGTATTAGGCATGAGCGATCGCATTATCGTCATGCATGAAGGGCATCTCGGCGGTGAATTCACTCGCGAGCAGGCCACCCAGGAAGTTCTGATGGCTGCCGCTGTGGGCAAGCTTAATCGCGTGAATCAGGAGTAAGAAGATGACTACCCAGGCTGTTTCTGGTCGCCGTTATTTCACAAAGGCATGGCTGATGGAACAAAAATCGCTGATTGCCCTGCTGGTGCTGATCGCGATTGTGTCGACCATGAGCCCCAATTTCTTCACCGTTAATAACCTGTTCAACATTCTTCAGCAGACCTCCGTGAACGCCATTATGGCGGTCGGGATGACGCTGGTGATCCTGACATCGGGTATCGATCTGTCCGTCGGTTCCCTGCTGGCGCTCACTGGTGCGGTTGCTGCTTCAATCGTCGGGATTGAGGTCAACGCGCTGGTGGCCGTTGCCGCTGCGCTGGCGCTGGGTGCGGCAATTGGTGCTGTCACCGGGGTTATTGTGGCGAAAGGTCGTGTTCAGGCGTTTATTGCGACGCTGGTCATGATGCTGCTGCTGCGCGGTGTCACCATGGTGTATACCAACGGCAGCCCGGTTAACACCGGCTTTACGGACAACGCCGATCTGTTTGGCTGGTTCGGTATCGGTCGCCCGCTGGGTATCCCGACGCCGGTCTGGATCATGGCCATCGTCTTCCTGGCGGCGTGGTACATGCTGCACCACACGCGTCTGGGCCGCTATATTTATGCACTGGGCGGTAACGAAGCGGCAACGCGTCTGTCCGGTATCAGCGTCAACAAAGTTAAAATTATCGTTTACTCACTGTGCGGTTTGCTGGCCTCTCTGGCGGGCATCATCGAAGTGGCGCGCCTCTCTTCCGCGCAGCCAACGGCGGGTACGGGGTATGAGCTGGATGCCATTGCGGCAGTGGTTCTGGGCGGTACGAGTCTTGCGGGCGGTAAAGGTCGCATTGTTGGGACATTGATCGGCGCACTGATTCTCGGTTTCCTGAATAATGGTTTGAATTTGTTAGGTGTTTCCTCCTATTACCAGATGATCGTTAAAGCAGTGGTGATTTTGCTGGCGGTCCTGGTAGACAACAAAAAACAGTAACTGACGACACTACAGGACATCTTAGATATGAACATGAAAAAACTGGCTACCCTGGTTTCTGCTGTCGCGCTGAGCGCAACCGTAAGTGCTAACGCTATGGCGAAAGACACCATCGCGCTGGTTATCTCCACGCTGAACAACCCGTTCTTCGTCTCCCTGAAGGATGGCGCACAGAAAGAAGCCGACAAACTGGGCTACAACCTGGTGGTGCTGGATTCACAGAACAACCCGGCGAAAGAGCTGGCTAACGTGCAGGACTTAACCGTTCGCGGCACCAAAATCCTGCTGATCAACCCAACCGATTCTGACGCGGTGGGTAACGCCGTGAAGATGGCAAACCAGGCGAAGATCCCGGTGATCACCCTGGACCGTCAGGCAACGAAAGGCGACGTTGTGAGCCACATTGCGTCTGATAACGTGCTGGGCGGTAAAATCGCGGGTGACTACATCGCGAAGAAAGCAGGTGAAGGCGCGAAAGTTATCGAACTGCAGGGTATTGCCGGTACGTCCGCAGCCCGCGAACGTGGCGAAGGTTTCCAGCAGGCGGTTGCGGCTCACAAATTTAACGTCCTGGCCAGCCAGCCTGCTGACTTCGACCGTACTAAAGGTCTGAACGTCATGCAGAACCTGCTGACCGCGCACCCAGACGTGCAGGCGGTGTTCGCACAGAACGACGAAATGGCGCTCGGCGCGCTGCGTGCCCTGCAGACTGCAGGTAAATCTGATGTGATGGTTGTCGGATTTGACGGCACACCAGATGGAGAAAAAGCGGTAAATGATGGCAAACTGGCGGCGACCATCGCTCAGCTGCCTGAGCAGATCGGCGCGACTGGCGTGCAGACTGCTGACAAAGTGCTGAAGGGCGAAAAAGTTCAGGCTAAATATCCAGTTGACCTGAAACTGGTCATCAAGCAGTAAAAAGGCGATTCAGGCAGTCGCTGGCTGCCTGAGGGACACCAATAAAGAAAAGTGTGGCATACGCCACCGGGTAACACCGGTGGCGCTCTCAGATGGACAGCTCAACCATGAAAACCGCAGGCAACCTCGTCGTCCTTGGCAGTATCAATGCCGATCACATTCTTAACCTTGAGTCCTTCCCGACGCCGGGCGAAACCGTCACCGGCAACCATTATCAGGTGGCATTTGGCGGTAAAGGTGCCAACCAGGCGGTTGCAGCAGGACGCAGTGGGGCAAATATCGCGTTTATCGCCTGCACGGGTGATGACGATACTGGTGAGCGCGTGCGTAAACAGCTCGCCAGCGATAACATCGATGTTGCGCCAGTCAGCGTTGTTGCAGGGGAATCGACCGGCGTGGCGCTGATTTTCGTCAACGCGGAAGGTGAGAATGTCATCGGTATTCATGCAGGCGCGAATGCCCGTCTTACGACGGACCGCGTTGAAGCACAGCGCGAGCTTATCGCTAATGCCGACGCGTTACTGATGCAGCTGGAATCGCCCGTAGAAAGCGTACTGGCGGCCGCTGACATTGCGCATCAAAATCATACCACTGTCGTACTTAATCCTGCGCCTGCCCGTGTATTATCAGACGAACTGCTGGCGCGGGTGGACATCATTACACCGAACGAAACCGAAGCGGAAAAACTGACGGGCATTGGTGTTGAAAATGATGATGACGCAGCGCGTGCTGCGAAAGCGCTGCACGATAAAGGCATCGGCACCGTTATCATTACCCTCGGTAGCCGCGGCGTGTGGGCAAGCGTAAACGGCGAAGGCCGTCGCGTGCCGGGCTTTAAGGTCAAGGCGATTGACACCATCGCGGCAGGCGATACGTTTAACGGAGCATTGGTGACAGCGCTGCTGGAAGGAAAGGGAATGGATGATGCTATCCGCTTTGCGCATGCTGCTGCGGCTATCGCCGTCACGCGCAAAGGTGCCCAGCCCTCAGTTCCGTGGCGTAAAGAGATCGATGAATTCTTAAGTCAGCAGGGGTAACGCTTGGCCACAATGAAAGATGTCGCCCGCCTGGCGGGCGTTTCTACGTCGACAGTCTCCCACGTCATTAATAACGATCGCTTCGTCAGCGAGGCGATTCGGGAAAAAGTCGAAGCCGCAGTGAAAGATCTCAACTATGCGCCGTCTGCGCTGGCCCGCAGCCTGAAGCTCAACCAGACGCGCACCATTGGCATGCTGATCACCGCCAGTACGAATCCCTTTTATTCTGAACTTGTCCGCGGGGTGGAACGCAGCTGCTTCGAACGCGGCTATAGTCTGGTGCTGTGCAATACCGAAGGGGATGAGCAGCGTATGAACCGTAATCTGGAGACGCTGATGCAAAAACGCGTCGACGGGTTACTGCTGCTGTGTACCGAAACGCATCAACCCTCGAAAGAGATCATTCAGCGTTATCCGTCTATCCCCACAGTGATGATGGACTGGGCGCCGTTCGACGGGACCAGCGATCTGATTCAGGATAACTCCCTGCTGGGCGGAGATATGGCAACCCAGTATCTGATCGACAAAGGCCATACCCGCATCGCCTGCATTACTGGTCCGCTGGATAAAACCCCGGCGCGTCTGCGTCTGGAGGGGTACCTTTCCGCGATGGCTCGGGCGGGACTCGCGGTTCCGGAGGGTTACCGTATTACCGGCGATTTTGAATTTCAGGGCGGTTTCGAGGCGATGCAGACATTGCTGGCACAGACACCGCGCCCGCAGGCCGTCTTTATTGGCAACGATGCCATGGCATTTGGGGCGTATAAGGCGTTGTACCAGGCGGGATTGCGTATTCCTGACGATATGGCGGTGATTGGCTACGATGATATCGAACTGGCCAGCTACATGACCCCGCCGCTGACCACGATCCATCAGCCAAAAGATGAACTGGGTGAGCTGGCCATTGATGTATTAATCCACCGAATGGCGCAACCCACGCTGCAGCAGCAACGTCTGCAGCTTACTCCTGTTCTGATGGAACGGGGTTCGGTTTAGCTTTTGTTTTGTGGCGTTCTTTAATCAGATTTCGACCATCTTTCGGTTTTAACAGCATAAAGACCAGCGCTGAAACGACGGTAAGTACGCCCATCGTGATAAAGGTATAGTGGAACTGTTCGACGGTGTTCGCGCTGTCAAAACCTTCATAGAACCGCAGTACCGCGGCACTGACAGCCACCCCAAGGCTGATTGATAACTGTTGAGTCACCGCCAGCACGCTGTTGCCACTACTGGCGTTGTCGTCAGTCAGATCCGCGAGAGTAATCGTGTTCATCGACGTGAACTGCGTTGACATTGCCATACCCAGCACAAACAGCGGCAGGATCAGCATCCAGACGGGAAGCGAGGCAGATTGTAGCGAGAACTGCGCAATCATCAGCCCGATAAAGACCGTTACGCCAACCAGCGTCTTCCGATAGCCAAACCAGCGCAGCACCTGCGTGACGGTTGATTTGGCCAGAATTGAGCCCATTGCCGTGGGCGCCATCATGCAGCCGGCTATCAGGGCCGGATAGCCGAAACCGACCTGCAGCATCAGGGGCATCAAAAACGGTACGCAGCCCGTCCCCAGGCGCGAAGCAATATTCCCCGCGATACCTACCGAGAAAGTGCGCGTATTAAAGAGAGACAGCGAGATCAGCGGTGTCGGGTGACGGCGTGCATGACGTATATAAAGAAGGAACAGCAAAATACCGCCAAGAATGACAGCCAGCGCAAGCCATGTTGCCACTATCTTCTCACCAAACAGCTCCATCCCGCTGGAGAACAATACCAGGCTCAGACCAAACAGGAAAAAACCACCCATATCGAAACTGCGTCTTGGCGTGGTGAAGTTCGGCATATATTTACGGGCATACAGCAGCCCCGCTACGCCAATTGGAATGTTAATCAGGAAGATCCAGTGCCAGCTGGCCCAGGTGACAAACACACCGCCCAGCACCGGGCCAAGTATCGGGCCGACCAGGCCGGGCATGGTGACGAAGTTGAGCACGGGAAGCAATTCACTGCGCGGATAGGCGCGCAAAAGTGCCAAGCGCGCCACGGGCATCATCATCGCGCCGCCAATTCCCTGCAGGACGCGGAAGATAACCAGTTCGGTCAGAGAGGATGATAATGCACAGGCCAGCGAACCGAGCGTAAAGAGCGTTACGGCCAACATAAATACGCGACGGGTGCCGAAGCGATCGGCCAGCCAGCCGCTCACCGGGATCAACATTGCAACCGTCAGGGTGTAACTGATGATGGCGGACTGCATCGCCAGCGGCGATCGGTTAAGGCTTTGCGCAATGGCGGGAAGTGCGGTGTTGAGGATGGTGGCATCCAGTGCCTGCATAAAGAACGCCATGGCTGCAATCCACGGCAGCCCGGCCATGCTGCGTGCTTTTTTCTTTGTCATTTATTCACCTGCTGGTGGGTTGGCGCGGCCAGTAACGCCTGGCACGCGCTCAGGGCTCGTTGCCCGTCGCTCTCCTGAATGGCATCGACAATGGCCTGATGCAGATCCAGCTTCACCACTTCGTCCTGAGTAATAGAGGTAAAGTAGGTGTGGTACACCGAATGGAATAAAGAAGCAAAAGAGGTAAGGAACGGATTGGCGCTCATCATATAGATATGTTCATGCCAGGCCATATCGACCTCAACCCAGCGCTCGCGGTTGAAGTGCTTTTTCAGGAACACCATCTCTTCCATTAAGGTGTTGAGCTGGGCTTTTTGTTCGGCTGTCCCGAGCGTGGCGGCAAGCAGGCAGGCCTGCGGCTCAAGACTGCTGCGCATCACCAGAAAGTGATCGACGACCTGATTGAAGTTGTCTTCTGTCATCCACCAGGAGAGAAGTTCCTGATCGAGGAAGTTCCAGTTGCTTTGTGGCATTACCCGCGTGCCAATGCGCGGACGCGGTAGCACCATGCCTTTTGCTGTTAAGGTTTTCACTGCTTCGCGAACGGCGGTACGACTCACGCCAAACTGCTCGCCCAGCTCCATTTCACCCGGCAGGATGCTACCCGGGGCATATTTACCCGCTAAAATCAGCTGAGCCAGCTTTTCTGCCAGCACATAAGACAGGTTTTTTTGGGCTGCCAGCTGTTGTGCGCTCAATGGCATTGCTTTTATTCCTTAATGATTCTTGTCGATAAGTATGCCACCGTGAATGTGATTGTGGTTGCAGATACATCAAATAGAACACTTTGTAGCTTGATTTCATCGCTATTGGTGAAAAAAAACACGGACGGAAACTTTTTTTAAATTTCCTCTTGTCACTTCAGAATA